>JAFQPV010000300.1 GCA_017411585.1 Clostridia bacterium
GAGTGTCACCTCAACGGTTTTACGGTTCACCGTTGCAAGCTGCATACCTGCACTGACCTCATCACCAATGCCGAGGGATGCATCAATACCCTGTACATAACCGCTCACCGGCGCCTTAACCGTAAAGTTTTCCAGTTTTTTCTGTTCAGTCTCATAGGAAATCTGTTGACTGTCGTAGCTGTTTTTCTGACTGCGCAAAGACTTTTGTGCATCCGCGCTGTCAAACACGTAAAGCACGGCATCTTCTTTTACAATCTGTCCTTCCTCAAACGGGGCAGAAAGAATATCACCCTGTACCTTTGCAACAATATCATACGAGTCCATCGCTTCAATCATACCGCTGCCGGTTAAATTCACAACAACGTCGCCGCGCACAACCGCCTGTGCCGAGATAATCGCTGCAGCAGTCTCTTCATCCTCACGGCTCACAAACTTATACACGCCAAAAAGCAGCGCGGCAATCAAAAGCACAATAATGCAATTGCGAACGATTTTAACTGTTTTCTTGTGCTTGCCGGCTGGCTTTTCCTTTTTTATCTTTTCTTTTTTTGTCTTCATCGGCTTTTTCTCTTCCTGCTCTGCCGATGTCTCCTGTGTCGGCACAACAAGTGTTGTTTCCTTCTTCAAATCCACTTTAACTTCCTCCGTCAATACATGTATCCTTTTTATGGTAATTTAACATATTAAGTATAATACGAAAGCCTTCAAATGGAAAGTGTTTTGCGCATTTGTTAAAAAATTTTTCACAAACCTTTAATTTTTTTAATCTTGTTAAAACATAAAAAAGCAGCTATATTCACCATAGCTGCTTTTAAGTTTATTCGTTATTTTCCTGCGCCGGGATGAAGACATCGCGTTCAATGACGCGCATTGCCGCAACCGCATCCCACAAAATGTTTTCTCTGCCAACCTTGTCAGCGAAACCGCTGCGCTCAAACTCCTGCATCACGCGCGCATCCACGCCGCTAAACAGTACGCGAATGCCTTTCGTCTGAAAGTCGTCATAAATCTCGGAAAGCTCTGCCATTGCGCTCGAGTCAATGCTCGGCACGCCGCGCATCGAGAAGATAACATCGAGTGTATTTTCCTCAATTTCACCGAGCGCCTCTGTCAAACGGTCCTGTGTGCCGAAAAACATCGGACCGGACAAATACACAATCTTTGTATATTTGTAGCTGCCCACGATGCCGTGCTCCTCTGTCTTTTTACGGTCAACGCTGCTGATGCTGACATTCAAGCTGCAGCTCTTAAGGATAAACATAAGCATTGAGAACACAACGCCGATGATAATTGCCGTTGTCAGGTCAAACACAACGGTTGCAAGCATTGTAATCAAAAACTGCGCTGTCTCTGTGCGAAATTTACCCTTGAAGATTTCGCGAATGGCTTCCCACTCGTTCATGCGCCAAGCCGTTACCATCAATACACCCGCAAGTGCAGAGAGCGGAATTCTCGACATCACCGGTCCAAGCAAAAACATCGAAAGAATCAGTGTGATGGAATGAATGACACTGACCAAGCGTGTTTCGCCGCCGCTTTTTACAGCAACGCTGGTTCTGGCAATTGCCGCCGTTGCCGGCACACCGCCGAGCAGCGGAATCACAATATTACCGATACCCTGCGCCACCAGCTCACGCTGCGAATCGAGCTTTTCGCCCTTCATCTTGCCGGCGGATGCACCGCACAGAAGGCTTTCCACCATACCGAGCGCCGCAATCGAAATTGCCGGTGCAATGTAGGCAGAAACGTTTGCCAAATCAATACCCGTTTTCAAAAGCGCACTGTCCGTCATCAGCGAGCGCGGAATACTGCCCACTTCTGCCACAATCGGGTCAGAATTCATAAGCAAGTTCGCAACCAATGTAACTATCAATGCCGCCAACGAGGACGGGAATTTGCTTTGCCACTTTTTCGGATAAATCAGCATCAGCACAACTACAGCTGCACCGAACAAAACTGTCGGCCAATGCGGTGTAAAGCCGAGACGTCCGTAAGAAATCAGCTTTGCAATCGCGCTTGTACCCACAGAGGTTGTGCCAAAGAAATTGTCAATCTGACCGAGTGCGATGATAATCGCAATACCCGATGTAAAACCGGTGATTACCGGGCCAGGTATGTAGGAAACCAGCTTACCTGCGCGCAGTGCTGCAATCAGCAAAAGCAATACACCGGACAAAAGTCCCGCCGTCAGCACACCGCCGATACCATGCGTTACGGACAGCGACATAAGAATTGCCGCCATAGCCCCCGTCGGACCGGAAATCTGATACGATGCACCGCCCAAGCCACCGATAACAATACCTGCCACAATTGCGGTAACCAAGCCTGCCGCTGCATCCGCACCGGAGCTTACGCCGAATGCAAGTGCAAGCGGAAGCGCAACCGCTGCCACCGTGATGCCTGCCATCAAGTCCTTCGTGAATTTCGAAGCACCATAGCCGGCAAATTCTTTTTTCAAGTCACGGAAATACTTTTTAATCAAAAGTCTCATCCCCTTACAAAATTTCAACTTAATTATTATACGCCTCTGCACCGCGAAAATCAATATGCAAAACAGAAAAAAAGAGTGCCAAAGCACTCTTTTAAGTTATTTAAAGTAGTAATAATCCGAATTTGCCGTGCCGGTATCCGCATTTTCTACAATAATCACGCGCGCATCCGGGCTGACGGTAATGCCGTGCCACATACCCTTGCGGACATTGTAAAACTTGTGCTTAATCATGTCCACGCTCTCCGGCTTGGCAGGGTCGCCGCCATAGTACAGCTTTGCGCTACCCTCAACCAAGATGAATACCTCATCTGTTTCATTGTGACGCTCCATTTTATTAAACTCTGCCTCATCAAAGCGCGGCGCGTAGTTAATCACAGCCGCTGTCCACGCACCGAAATCCACCACGTGCGAGTAGCCTTCACCTTCGTAATCACAAACATCAATGTACTTTTCAAGCTTATTCATTTTCTTTTCTCCTTGCTAAATATTTATTGCTGTACGCCTTCTCACCCGTCACCTCTCGGATGACCTGCACAAAGGTCGGCAAGTTAATCTCCTGCGCCTCATCGTGAAGCTCAATCTCCAAAACTGCCCAATCCGCAATATCGGGATAGACATCAATTTCACAAACCACGTCGCCGTGCGGTATACAATAACGATACTTTCGAAGCGTATGCATACTTTCATCTGCCTCACAA
>JAFQPV010000301.1 GCA_017411585.1 Clostridia bacterium
AATCACATCGTCAAAGTGATGTCCGAGCGCAATTTTATTGCATCCGAGTGCCTTTGCGTGGCTGTATAGATAACCGCGCCGCATCCTTGCGCACAAATAACACGGCGAGCCGCCGCTGACATACGCCACATCAAATACATTTGTTTCAAACACTTCTACCGGAATCTCTAACAGTGCCGCATTCTCCAATAATCGTTTTTTATTTTCTTCATTATACCCCGGGTCCATCACAAGAAATTTAAGTTCAAAAGCAACAGGTCCGTGTCTATTAAGCTCCTGCAGACACTTTGCCATCAGCATCGAGTCCTTGCCGCCGGAAATGCAAGCACAAACACGATCACCTTCGTTTATAAGGCGGTATTCCTTCACCGCTTTTGTAAACCGTGACCAGATTTGCTTTCTATATCGCTTAATGATGCTTTTTTCGATTTCCGAGCAGCGCTGCATACTTTTCACCTCTGCATCATTTTAAAAGATTTCTTTCATTTTGTCAATTCTGAATCTTTTCTGCTTTTTTAGCTGAAATGCTTTTAAAATTGTAAAACTTGTGTTAAAATAGAAAAAACTGTATTTGGAGGCAATACTAATGAAGTATAAGTATGAATTACATTGCCATTCTGCACCGGTCAGCGCATGCTCCAGAATTTCTGCAAAAGATATGGTAGAATGCTATATCGAACGCGGTTATAATGGCATTGTACTGATGAATCATATCAATCCGCAAACCTTTATGAATCAGCAAACAAGCCGTTGGAGCGATTTGATGGACTATTATCTTTCCGACTTTGAAAAAGCAAAACAAGCTGCCGGCGACAGGCTGACCGTTCTGCTCGGTGCCGAGATTCGCTTTTATGAAAACGGCAACGATTACCTTTTATATGGCGACGTTGAGAATTTTTTAAAAGAAAATGCAAATCTCATGCATTACGGCATCAAAAAGTTTTCGCCGCTTGCACGTGAAGCGGGGCTGCTTTTGCTGCAAGCGCACCCGTTTAGAAACGGCATGACAATAATTAACCCCAATCTTTTAGACGGCGTTGAAATCTACAATGCGCATCCGAGACACGATTCGCGAAACGATTTAGCCGAGCTTTGGCAACAAAGGCACGACTTTCTCTACAGCGCAGGCTCTGATACACATGAGGAGGGCGATATTTCCAGCGGCATCCTCACAGATGTGGAAATTAAGGATTATGCAGCACTGCTCGAGGTTTTAAAAACCGGCAATTTCGAGATTATTAAATAAGACAGAGAGGTTTGACACAATGAATTTAGCATACAAGGTTGTTATACAAGTTATTATTATGTTCGTTTTGATTATGCTCGGCTTTATCATCACGAAGCTGAAGATGTTTGACGAAGAAGGCAAAGCACAATTTTCCGATATTTTAGTGTCTATCGTTACACCTTGCGTAATCATCAATGCGTTTCAGGTAGATTTTCAAGTCAGCCTGGCAAAAGAATTGCTTCTTGTGTTTCTGGGTGCAATTTTGATTCACGTCATTGCCATAGCAGTCGGACAATTGCTCTACAAAAAAAGCCCGATTGACAGCACTTCAATTGTCTATTCCAACTGCGGCTTTATGGCAATTCCGCTTCTTGAGGCTGTGCTTGGTAACACAGGCGTATTCTTCGGTGCGGCATACATCGCTGTTTTCAATGCGCTCGTTTGGACACACGGCGTATATGCTTTCACCAAAGGTAACGGACTGTCGATAAAAAAGGTCTTTTTCAACCCCGGCACTGTCGGCGTGGCAATCGGTCTTGCTTTCTTTTTCCTGCGTATCCGCCTGCCGCACATACTTTTGCAGCCGGTTCAGTATATGGCAGGTTTAAATACGCCGGTTGCGATGCTGCTGCTCGGTGCATTTCTCGCAAACGTAAAGTTCGGCAGCATTTTCAAAAACGCTAAACTATATATCGTTTCAGTATTGAGACTTTTAATTCTGCCGCTGATTAGTATGTTCGTATTAAAGCTGATGCCGCTTGGTGAAACAGCTTATATGTCGCTGTTGATTTTGAGTGCCTGCCCGGTGGCAACAATGATTGCTATCTTTGCACAACGCTTTAACCTTGACCGCGGCTATGCAAGCCAACTGGTTGCAATTAATACGGTCATGTCAATATTCACTATTCCGCTGATTGTATATATCAGTTCTTTTGTTCGTTAAGAGGATAAAATTATGATTCGAGTCTCACAATTAAAAATCCCGGTTGCATATGACACACCGGAATATATTAAAAACAAGCTTGTCATGCTGCTCGGCATAGAGGCAGGCTTGTTTTTGTCGTACACGCCTGTAAAGCGCGCAATAGATGCACGAAAGAAAAACAATTTACTTTATGTATATAATGTAGATGTTTCCGTTACCTGCGACGAAGAAAAAATTGTAAAACGTTTAAACGACAAAAATATCACGCTTGCACCAAAACCGGAACCCTTTATCATTCCATCTGCAACGTGCACGCTCCCCCCTGTCATCTGCGGTATGGGCCCTGCAGGTCTGTTTTGCGCCTATGCGATGGCAAAATCCGGTCTAAAACCAGTTGTAATAGAGCGCGGCAAGGATGTAGATGCGCGCACAGAAGACTATAATGCCTTCTTAAAAACACGCATGCTGAATCCGGAAAGCAACATTCAGTTCGGCGAAGGCGGCGCAGGCACTTTTTCCGACGGCAAACTGACCACCGGCACCTCAGGCAATAAGCTTCGTTTTGTTCTAGAAACCTTCGTTGCACACGGTGCGCCGGAAAATATTTTATTCGATGCAAAGCCGCACATCGGCACGGATGTTTTAAAAGGCGTAATCAAAAGTATTCGAAAAGAAATCATCGCCCTGGGCGGCACAGTATATTTCGAGACAAAGCTGACGGATATACATATCCAAAAAGGCAAATTGACCGGCATCACCGTAACAAATAACGGTGCCTACCGCGATATCAAATGTGAGAAATTGATTTTAGCAATCGGGCACAGCGCCCGCGACACATTTGAAATGTTATACGAAAACAAGATAGAAATGCAACAAAAACCATTCTCTATGGGTGTTAGAATTGAGCACAAGCAGCATACAATTAATAAGACACAATACGGTACGGATGCACTCGGCGCTGCAGACTACAAGTTAAATGTCAAAACAACGGACGGCAGAGGCGTGTACACCTTTTGTATGTGCCCCGGCGGGCACGTAATCGCTGCAGCCTCCGAAGAAGGCGGTATTGTCACCAACGGCATGAGCTATCACGCACGTAATGGAGAAAACGCCAATGCAGCTCTGCTCTGTGATGTGCGCCCAAGTGATTTTGAAAGTGACCATCCGCTCGCCGGAATGTATCTGCAAAGAAAGCACGAACGTCTCGCCTTTGCACTCGGCGGCGGTGATTACAGCGCACCGGCTACACTTGTGCGCGATTTTATAAAAAACAAATCAACCAATGCACAGGGCAGCATCAAAGCAAGCTATGCCCCATCCGTGCGCTGGTGCAATGTTGCAGACTGTCTGCCAAGTTATGTCACAGATGCACTTCGCGAAGCTTTGCCGCTACTTTCCAAAAAGCTCAAGGGCTTTGATGACGACGATGCGGTTTTAACAGCAATCGAATCGCGCTCCTCCTCCCCTGTGCGCATTACGCGCTCGGAGACCCTGGAGGCAAATTATAACGGCATCTATCCGTGCGGCGAAGGCGCAGGTTATGCCGGCGGTATTATGAGCGCAGCAGCAGATGGACTTAAGGTTGCACTTCAGATTATCGAACAATATAATTCATAACTTTTAATAAATTATGAATTCTTTATATTCCACTATTGACACTTCTTGGTAAAGTGTGTATAATAGCTTTAGCACTCACGAGACAAGAGTGCTAATAATTTTGTATTTTATTACAGGAGGTAACATAAAATGACAATTAAACCGTTAGGTGACAGAGTTGTAATCAAAATGATTGAGATGGAAGATACCACAAAGAGCGGTATTATTCTCACAGCTGCTGCAAAGGAAAAGCCGCAGATGGCAGAAATCGTTGCTGTTGGTCCTGGTGGCATCGTTGAGGGCAAAGAAGTGGTTATGGAAGTTTCCGTTGGTGACAAGGTAATCACAAGTAAGTATGCCGGCACAGAAGTAAAATTCGACGGTCAGGAATACACCATTCTTCGCCAGAGCGATATTTTAGCAAAAGTAGAGTAATTGTATTGACACATATTCTAGGAGGTAGAAAATCATGGCAAAGGAAATTTTATATGGTCAGGAAGCCAGAAACGCATTAGAACGCGGTTTAAATCAACTGGCGGACACAGTTAAAGTAACACTCGGTCCGAAAGGCAGAAACGTTGTACTGGACAAGAAATTCGGCGCACCGCTGATTACAAACGACGGTGTAACCATCGCAAAGGAAATCGAATTAGAAGATCCGTATGAAAATATGGGCGCACAGCTTGTAAAAGAAGTTGCAACCAAAACAAACGACGTTGCAGGTGATGGTACAACCACCGCTACCCTGCTTGCACAGGCACTTGTTCGTGAGGGTTTAAAGAATGTTGCAGCTGGTGCAAATCCGATGATTGTAAGAAAAGGTATCGCAAAGGCAGTTGATGCTGCTGTTGAATACATTCGTGCACACGCACAGACCGTAAACGGTAAAAGCGATATTGCTAGAGTTGCAAGCGTTTCCGCAGCAGACGAAAAGATCGGTGAACTCATTGCAGAAGCAATGGAAAAGGTTACCAGCGATGGCGTAATCACTGTTGAAGAATCGAAAACAGCTGAAACCTACTCCGAAATTGTTGAAGGTATGCAGTTTGACCGTGGCTACATCTCCCCGTATATGGTAACAGATACAGATAAGATGGAAGCTGTACTCGACGATGCTGTTATTTTAATTACAGATAAGAAAATCACAAATATTCAGGATTTACTTCCGCTTTTGGAGCAAATCGTTCAGCAGGGTAAGAAGCTTTTGATTATCGCTGAAGATATCGAAGGCGAAGCACTCGCTACACTGCTTGTAAACAAGCTCCGCGGTACATTTACCTGCGTTGCAGTTAAGGCACCGGGCTTCGGTGACAGAAGAAAGGAAATGCTGCGCGATATCGCAATTCTCACCGGCGGTGAAGTAATCAGCGATGAGCTCGGTCTTGACATTAAGGAAACCAACATTCTCCAGCTCGGCCGCGCAAAACAGGTTAAGGTATTAAAGGAAACCACTATCATCGTTGACGGTGCAGGTGAATCCGAACAGATTCAGGCGCGTATTTCTCAGATTAAGTCTCAGATTGAAGAAACTTCTTCCGATTTTGACCGTGAAAAGCTCCAGGAAAGACTTGCAAAGCTTTCCGGCGGTGTTGCCGTTATCAAGGTTGGTGCTGCAACAGAGACCGAAATGAAGGAAATGAAGCTGCGTATCGAAGACGCACTCGCTGCTACAAAGGCAGCTGTTGAAGAAGGTATCGTCGCAGGTGGCGGTAGCTCCTACGTTGCAGCAATCGACAGCGTTGCTGCACTTTTGGAAACAACAACCGGCGACGAAAAGACCGGCGTAAACATTGTTTTAAAGGCACTCGAAGAGCCGATTCGCCAGATTGCTTTCAATGCAGGTGTTGAAGGTAGCGTAATTGTAGATAGAATCAAATCTTCCGAAAAGGGCATCGGCTATAACGCGCTCACAGAACAGTATGTAGACATGGTAAAAGAAGGTATTGTTGACCCTGCCAAGGTTACAAGAAGCGCACTGCAGAATGCTGCAAGCGTTGCTTCTATGGTGCTGACAACTGAAAGTGTTGTTGCAGACAAACCTGCTCCGGAAGCTGCAGCTCCGGCTGCTGCACCGGGTATGGGCGGCATGGGCGGTATGTACTAATCCGCAATTCAGCTTCAAAACAGCGGTTCAAACGAACCGCTGTTTTTTATGCACTGCTCTATCCCCAACCTTGACAAATTTGCAGAATAGTGTATAATTATCTTATTAACATTTTGGAGGTAATCAAATGAAAAAGGTATTAAGTGCGATATTAATTCTGTGTGTGCTTCTTGGCAGCTTTTCTGCTTGCACAACAACAAATAACGGCTATAAAGCCGGAACAATTACGGATAATAAGTATGAGAGTGCGTATTTAAACCTCGGTTTTAATCTGCCGGAGGGACATAGTTTTGCAGACGAGGCTGCACGCAAGGATTTTGAAAACGGTATGAAAAAACAAATGAAGGAAGCCGATGAAAAGACAAAGGGCAGCGCTGTTCTTTGTGAGATGATTTCCGAAAACGAAGATAAGAGCGAAAGAATTATTGTTACGCTTGAAAAAAAGACCGACGAACAAATGGCGACAACAAAAGAAGTTCTTCAGGAAACCACATACAACAAGCTCTACGCAGAATATGAAAAGCTGTACGAAACCTATTTAATGCTCGATGTACCGGATACAGAAACGAATATCGGCGCATTATTTGCACACGATGTAATCGCAACGACGGATGAAAGCGAAACCGGCTACGTAGTACGCCGTATCATCACATTAGACCACGCTTCGTACTACATCAGCATCACACTTGCTGCCAACACCAACGAGCGTATGTCCGAATTAACGGATCAACTTTACAGATTGGTTGAAGTAAACACAGAAGCAGCTGAATAATATTAATTTTAAAAGACGATAAATCAATGATTTATCGTCTTTTCTTGTTCTCTTCTCTATTCTCCGGAAAACGCTTCTCTTATATTTGCACCTATACTTGTACCACTGCGAATAAGTTGATTTGTAAGTACACTTTCTCTTTTTTCGCTTTTTACTTTATTACAAACTTTAATTATATCTAATGCAAACTGTTTTGATTTCACCAGCAACGGACTTTCCATAAGATTTCTCCTTATAAAATACTTCTTCCTTATTCACTATTACTTATTACTTTCCAAAAATCGACAAGGCTTTTAGGGAATAGCGAAGAGTGAATAGGTAATAAGTAAAATCGACAAGACTCTGACGAATCTTGTCGATTTTTGGTGGGAGTTACAGGGCTCGAACCTGTGACCCTCTGCTTGTAAGGCAGATGCTCTCCCAGCTGAGCTAAACTCCCGATTATTGGTGACCCGTAAGGGAATCGAACCCTTGTTTCAGGCGTGAGAGGCCTACGTCTTAACCGCTTGACCAACGGGCCAAAAAAAATGGTAGCGGCGAGTGGACTTGAACCACCGACCTAACGGGTATGAACCGTTTGCTCTAGCCAACTGAGCTACACCGCCACATTTTTATTTGCATCACTTTTCAGCGACTATGCTATTATAATACATATTCTCGAATTTGTCAACGGTTTTTTTAAATTTTCTTCAATTTTTTTCAAAACTCATCTTCAACTCGGATTGAATAGTCTTCTACAGATAATCGCACGTGTAAATCACGCTTAATTTTATCATATTGTGCCGCTGCATCTGCATCAAACTCTTTTTTCTTAATTGCTTTAATCATCAGATTTTTCGGTGTCTCCAGAGGTGAAATATACTCCATTGCTGTAATCTCATACCCGTGCGATTCCATATAAAGACAGCGCATTGAATCCGTCAACACATCCGCAAGGCGCGCTTTGAAAATCGGATGCTTCATAAGCGGCGCAAACGGCTCGTAGCTGTACTGTGACAGCATTTCCTTATGACAGCACGGCACAACCACCATCGCCTTTACATTCGTGCGAATTCCGAGGCCGATTGCCATATCCGTCGCTGTATCACATGCATGCAGAGAAATGAGCAAATCGATTTCCTCTTCCGGCGCATAGGCGCGCACATCTGCGCAAACAAACTGCATATTCTGATACCCTAAATTCTTTGCCATACGCTTCGATGCTTCAATCACTGTTTTGGAATAATCCACGCCGATAAACCGGCAGTCCATTTTCAGCATATCACGCATATAGTAATTAAGCACAAATGACAAATACGACTTACCGCAGGCGCAGTCTAAAACACATACACGTTTATTCTTCGGCAACGCTTCAATTACCGGCTGCAGAATTTCGATATAATGGTCAATTTGATTGTACTTACGAATTTTATCGTTCTTAACCTTGCCATCCTTGGTCATAATGCCGATTTCCTTTAAAAGCGCATCTGCCCTACCCGGCTTTATGATATATTCTCTGCCGCTCGGCGCATTTGTATTCATGCTTTCCGTAATTGCATTGTCCGTCTGCTTCGTACGTACACTGCGGTCATCGGCTTCTAATATAAGATTTGTGCCACGTTCAACATAAGTAAACACCAATGCTTCGTATTTTGCGCTCTCCCGAGCAATTATGTCAGAAACGCCGGCAAGATTAGCGCGTGTTTTCACACCGTTAATCGTAACCTCAAAATCACCGTCAGACGGTAACACTTCTCCCTTGAAGGTTTTTGTCCCGGACTTAAATTCCAGAGTCATCTTGACGAAATAATCCTTCTTGTCTGCATAGCGTCCGGTAATGCCAATAAGCATAAATTTAATTTTGTCACAGGTTGTTTTCTTCATTCTTCTCTACCGCCAAACTGTATGTATTTTTATTTTCATAGTCAAACAAAATAATTGTGTCGCGTTTTTCACCGGAAAACACATCGTAATCAAATCGCACAATGCGGACATATTGTAACATATCCTTTTGCTTCATGGCAAGCTGTTTTTCCGTAAGGCAACCGCTTTTACGCACCTGCTGCCAAGCAGCATCGTAAAACGCCTTTGTTGCCGGGGGCTGTTTTGCCCATTCTCCAAGATGTGCAGTTTTGTTGTTCTTCAGCACTTCATAGCGCAAAAGCGCATTAAACAGACCATCATCTGCAGTAATACACGTTGTATGAAAATTGTAAAGCAGCGCCGCCAATCGACTTTGACCGAGCAATTGCCCTGCCATTGTATGGTTTTTCCAAAATTCAGCCAACTTTTCAAAATAGCAAAATGCATCCATCCCGCTTTTTGCAATCGAATAATCCAACGCAGAAGTATATGCACCGCTATTGTAGTAGGTGTCCAACACATGTTCAATTTCTTTTAATGCAAGCATTTTATCGTAAGGCAGCCACGGCGTCTGCATAACCTCATACGGCGGCTCCTTCGTTGCCACATAGTCAAACACCATAGCCTGCTCGCGGATTTTCGTGCCTTTTAAGAGCTTTAAAAAGCCAAGCTGCAGCATATCGGGTCTAAGTGAAAAAACGTCGTTAAACGAGGATTTGAAGCTGTTATAGTCCTCATACGGCAGTCCGGCAATCAAATCCAGGTGCAAATGCATATTCCCTGCCCTTTTCAAACGCGATACATTCGCTTTGATTTTTTCAAAATCCGCATTTCGGTCAATGGCTGCACTTGTCTGTGGATTGGTTGTCTGCACACCGATTTCCAACTGAAAATACCCCTTCGGCGCAGCTTCAAGAATTGCAAGCATTTCCTCCGTTAAAATATCTGCCGACACCTCAAAATGAAAACAGGTTTGTTTATTATTATCTATAATATAACTGAGTAGCTCTGTTGTGCGCTGCGGATGTATATTAAAGGTTCTGTCCGTTAGCTTAACAAGCGGCACTTTTTTATCCATAAACAACTTAAAATCCGCTTTAACACGCCCCAAGTCAAAATAGCGCACGCCGTGTGAAGTTGAAGACAAGCAATAGCTACAGCGAAACGGACAGCCACGACTTGTTTCGTAATAGAGCATTTTATGTTGCATTTTTGTAAGCTTTTCCGCATGATATACGCGCGGCAATTTATCCAAGTCAGACACGCAAGCAGGCGGCTTTAACACAATGCCGTTTTCGTGATAGCATAACCCTTCTATTTTCGAAAAGTCTTCACCACGCAGCAGCGACGGTACGCTTTCATCACCTTCACCGCACAAACACAAATCCACATACGGATGCGCAAGCATAAAAGCTTCTGTATCATAGCTAACCTCAGGACCACCAAAAGCAATCACACAGTGAGGTTTTACCGCCTTCAAGCGGCTTACAACACTTTCTAAAAACTGCAGATTCCAGATATAACACCCAAACAGATACACATCACAATCCAGCAGATACAGCTCGCCGCAAACGCGCTCAACTGCGTCGTTAATTGAATATTCTTTTGTAGTTACGTCTAAATCCGCACATGCGGCTTCTAAGCAAAATAACGCAAGCGAGGTGTGCGTAAAACTTGCATTTACCGCACAAATACACGCTTTGCTCCCCGGCTCTATCCTTTGCATACGCGCACCGCCTTTCAGTAAAAACGGCAAGGATACACCTTGCCGTCCAAATATTACATATTGTCTAAAATTTCTTTAATCATCGGGCTGAGCATCTGCGGATTTGCCTTACCTTTGGATGCGCGCATCGTCTGACCAACCAAAAATCCGATAACATTGGTCTTACCGTTTTTATAATCTTCTACCGACTTTGGATTGTTTTGAATAATTTCTTCTACAATTGCCTTGAGCGCATCGCCGTCATTGACCTGCTCAAGTCCTTCTTCCTTTACAATCACATCCGGTGTCTTTCCGGTCTCAAACATGATGGAAAGCACCTTTTTGCCGGCTGTATTACTGATTGTGCCCTTGTCAATCAGCGCAATCAATGCAACCAAATCTTCCGGCGATACAGAAATGTCAGACGGCTCCAGATTCTTTTCGTTGAGCGTTTTGGAAATATCACCTAAAAGCCAATTTGCAACTGTCTTCGGTGTCTCCTTTAAGTCAACACACTTTTCAAAATAAGTTGCCATCGGCTTACTCTGCGAAATGAGACCTGCCTCATAGTCCGTAATGCCATAGGTTGCAACAAAACGCTCGCGCTTTGCGCTCGGCAGCTCCGGAATCGTCTTGCGAATCTCTTCAATCTGTTCTTCCGACACAACAATCGGCACAAGGTCCGGGTCCGGGAAATATCTATAGTCCTGCGCCTCTTCCTTTGAGCGCATTGCATAGTTTTCGCCCTTCGCATCATCCCAACGGCGAGTTTCTTGAATAATCTTCTCGCCTGCCTTCGTTGCTTCTATCTGGCGCTTTGCTTCAAAATCAATTGCGCGCACAGCTGCAGAGAACGAACTTAAGTTCTTCATCTCTGTACGGGTGTTAAACGTCGTCTGTCCCTTCGGACGAACGGATACGTTTACATCACAACGAAGCGAGCCCTCCTGCATTTTACAGTCAGACACTTCAAGGCATTCCAAAATAGATTTCAGTTCTTCTAAGTAAAGCTTGGCTTCCTCCGAGCTGCGCAAATCCGGTTCGGATACTATTTCAATCAGCGGCACGCCGCAACGGTTTAAATCCACCAAGGATTTACCCGGAATGACATCATGCAAAAGCTTACCGGCATCCTCTTCAATATGAATTCTTGTAATACCGATTCTCTTCTTGCCGTCATCTTTGTTGATATCTACATAACCGCCTACGCAGAGCGGCATATCGAACTGCGAAATCTGATACGCCTTCGGCAAATCCGGATAATAGTAGTTCTTTCTGTCCTGCTTGCCATAACGCGTAATTTCACAGCTGGTTGCTAAACCGGTCTTAATTGCATATTCAACCACTTTTTTATTGAGCACCGGCAAGCTACCCGGCATTGCAGTACAAATTGGGCAGCACTGTGTGTTTACATCGCTGCCGAATTCGGTCGAGCAGCCGCAGAACGCTTTTGTCTTCGTCGCAAGCTCCGCGTGCACTTCAAGACCGATAATCACTTCATAATCTTCAAAATGCATTGTTCTGCCCTCCCTTATATCTGCGGCTTCAATTCAAGCCCAGCGTTCTTTTCATACGCATACGCTGCGTGCAAAATTGTCTTTTCATCAAACGAGTTACCAATCAACTGCATACCAATCGGCAGGTTATCCTTGCCGATACCGCACGGCAGAGAAATTGCCGGCAAACCGGCAATATTGATAGAAACAGTGCAGATATCCGCAAGATACATCTCCATCGGGTCTGCCGTCTTTTCGCCAAGCTTAAACGCCGTTACAGGTGCAGTCGGTGACAAAACAAAGTCATACTTCTTAAATGCATTCTCAAAGCCGCCGCGTACGATTGTGCGCACCTGCTGCGCTTTTTTATAGTATGCATCGTAATAGCCGGAGCTGAGCGCGTACGTACCGAGCATAATTCTGCGCTTTACTTCATTGCCAAAGCCCTCGGAACGTGTGTTTTTATACATTTCCATTAAATCGGAATAATTTTCGGTTCTGTAGCCGTATTTCACACCGTCATAACGTGCTAGATTCGAGCTTGCTTCCGCGGATGAAATAATATAATATGCCGGAAGTGCGCTGCTCAGTGACGGCATATCAAAGTATTCAACCGTTGCACCCATCTGCTCATACAGCTTTGCCGCATTTAAAATTGCTTCCTTTACCTCTGCAGAAATACCTTCACCCATGTATTCGTTCGGAATACCGATTTTCATACCCTTCACATCAGTAGAAAGCGCTTTTGTAAAGTCCTCTGCCGGCAGGTTTACGCTGGTAGAATCCATCTCATCGTGACCGCAAATCAGGTTCATAACGAGCGCCGCATCCTCCACGTCCTTGGTAAGCGGACCAATCTGGTCAAGCGATGAGGCAAATGCAACCAAGCCAAAACGCGATACCCTGCCATAGGTCGGCTTTAAACCAACAACGCCGCAGAATGAAGCCGGCTGACGAATTGAACCACCCGTATCAGAGCCCAATGTATACATTGCCATATCTGCGCCGACAGCCGCTGCGCTGCCACCCGAGCTACCGCCCGGAACACAATTTAAGTTAAACGGATTCTTCGTCTTTTTAAAATAAGAATTCTCCGTAGAAGAGCCCATCGCAAACTCGTCCATATTGAGTTTACCAAGCATCGGTGCGCCGATTGCTTTCACCTTTTTTGCAACAAACGCATCATAAGGCGGCACAAAATTTTCAAGCATCTTTGATGCGCAGGTTGTACGGATTCCATTTGTGCAAATATTATCCTTAATTGCCATCGGCACGCCTTCAAGCGGCAACAGCGTTTTGCCGGATGCAAGCTTCGCATCGACATTTTTTGCCGTTTCCAGTGCAGATTCAAACGTATTTGTAAGATAAGCATCTACCTGATTTTCAACCGATTCAATGCGCGAAATCACCGCTTTGGTCAGCTCGGTAGAAGACACTTCTTTTTTATTTAATAAATCCATTGCCGCATGCGCGGTCAGCTTATAAAGTTCCATGCTTTCTGCCTCCTTACTCAACAACTTTCGGCACACTGTAGCAGCCTGCCTGCTTTGCCGGAGCGCAATTTAAAAGCGCATCGCGGTCATAAGACGGACGGTTTTCATCCTCACGCAAAACGTTCTCAACGCGGATAGCGTGATTTGTTGGCTCAATTCCCTCTGTGTCCAGATTGGAAAGCGTATCTGCAAACGCGATAATGTCCGCCATTTCCGTCTGCAAGCGCTCAGCCTCCGCCTCAGTCAAATTCAACCGCGCAAGGTTTGCAACATATTTTACTTCATCTTTTGTAATTTTCAATGTAGCACCCTCCTGGTAAATTTCAAAATTTATAATGTATTATTATAACAGATTTTTATACATACTTCAAGCAATTCCTGCCATTTCTTTAAATGTTTCTTCATCAATGATTTCAATGCCTAATGCCTGCGCCTTATCGAGTTTGCTGCCCGCCTCTTCGCCGGCAAGCACATAATCTGTTTTTTTAGACACAGAGCCCGAAACATTACCGCCGCGTTCTTCAATAATTTTCTTTGCTTCATCGCGCTTATAAGTCGGAAGCGTGCCGGTTAAAACAAAGGTTTTACCCGCAAAGCGATCATCTGTATCCTCACGCGCCTCTGCGTTAAAATTCACACCGGCGCTGCGCAGCTTTTCAATGGTTTCTAAGTTCTTTTCCTCTGCAAAGAAATGCAGAATACTCTTTGCCATAACACCGCCGATATCATCAATGGTTGTCAATTCCTCTTCTGTTGCTGCAATTAAATTATCTAACGTTTTAAAACGCGCCGAAAGCACCTTGCCTGCCTTTTCACCGATATGGCGGATACCAAGTGCATAAATCAACCTGCTCAAATCATTTTGCTTCGACTTTTCAATTGCGTTTATCAGGTTTTCCGCAGATTTATCTCCAAGTTTATCCATCTGCGCAATTTCTGCTGCGTCGATATA
>JAFQPV010000302.1 GCA_017411585.1 Clostridia bacterium
GATATCACCATTTCAGACATTGCCAAGGCGTTTGGCTACTCCAAGCAGCACATCGTTCGCCTGTTTAAGGAAAGCTTTACCCTGACGCCTGCAAAATACATTTTACAAAGCAGGCTCGAAAAAAGCCTTGACCTTCTTTCCGAAAGCCGCCTTGCAGTCAACGAAATTGCAGAACAATGCGGCTTTAAGGACCTGAATTACTTTTCAAGACAGTTTAAAAAAAGCTACGGCATTTCCCCGACGGCGTACAGAAAAAAGCTGGGTAGACGCGTGTAGAAAAACAGCGAAGCTGAAAAAACGCTTATGCAATCGCATAAGCGTTTTTTAATCCTTAATTAATCCCGGCAGGACAATTTCGTGCATGCCCTTGTCCGGCATTTTATTTTCGCACATCAGTGTACCGAAGGTGGTCACCTCGCGTCCGTACTTTGCCTTTAATTCATCCATCACACCCTCAATGGCGCGGCGCGCAATGGGGTGCTTACCGTCGGTTATGGTGAGCTGACTGTACTGCGCTTCCGTCAGATAAATCGCGCGCACCGCAAGCGCACGCACAGGATATTTCCAATCATACTGCGCTTTAAACATTTCCATCGCGCGCTCGGCAAGCGCTCCCGCTGTCTGCACCGGCACATCAAACCGACTTTGCATACTCATACGCACAAGCTGGTTGTTTTTGACCTCCAGACCAATGCCCCCGGCGTGCAAACCGATGCTCCGAAGCTCCACAGCAACCTTTTGCGCCATCGCCAAAATCACCTTCCAAACATCATCTTCACAGTCCAAATCCTCTACACAGGTGATGCCGCGGCCGACGCTCTTAACCTCGCGCTGATAATCAACAGTCTGCACCGGACTTGTATCCAATCCGTTCGCCCAACGATGCAGTCGCGCACCGTTTACGCCGAGCCATTGCTTCAAAAGCTCCGGATTGGCATTTGCAAGCTGTCCAATCGTGTGAATGCCGTACTTTTCCAGTGTTTTTCCCGTAGACCGCCCAACACCCAAAAGCTCTGATGCCGACAAATCCCACAACATTTTCTTGAAATTTGCTTTTGTAATCACCGTTACGGCATTCGGTTTTTTCAAATCCGAACCCAGCTTTGCAAACACCTTGTTAAACGACACCCCAACGGATACCGTCAGCCCGAGCTCCTCCTCCATACGCTTTCGGATTTGCTCCGCAATTTCTGCGCCGCTGCCCATCAGATGGACACTGCCCGTCACATCCAGCCAGCACTCATCCATGCCGAACGGCTCAATCTGGTCTGTAAAATCCATATAAATTTCACGTGCAAGCTGTGAATAATGCTGATACAAATCAAAATGCGGCTGTACAACCACCAATTCAGGACATTTCTTTTTCGCCTGCCAAACCGTATCGCCTGTGCGTATGCCAAGCATTTTCGCCGCCTGATTTTTTGCAAGCACAATACCGTGCCGATCCTCTTCCTTGCCGCAGACCGCAACGTATTTATCGCGCAATCCCGGTTGAATCAAACACTCGACCGATGCATAAAAATTATTCAAATCGCTATGCAAAATCACGCGTTCGCGCTCTGCCATTCTTCTCACTCTCCACAACATTTCCAAACGTTTGTTTGTTTATATTATATCACGCCTACACAAAATGTCAATAGGAAATTGTTGTTATCTAAAAAAGAACGTGCATCCGCAGATGCACGTTCTTAAAATTATGCTTCGTAGCCGTTCGGATTATTCTTTTGCCATCTCCAGGAATCGCGGCACATATCCACAACATTTTTCTTTGCACTCCAGCCCAGCTCACGCGCAGCCTTTGTAGCATCTGCGTAGCAAACCGTTACATCGCCCGGGCGACGCGGTGCAATTTTATAATTAATCTTCAAATCATTTGCTTCTTCAAACGCGTGTACCAAGTCGAGTACGCTGTAACCAACGCCGGTGCCGAGATTGTAAATTTCTACGCCCTTCTGTGCATCGAGCTTATCGAGTGCCTTTAAGTGGCCGTCCGCCAAATCCACAACGTGGATATAGTCGCGCACGCCGGTGCCGTCCTTGGTCGGATAGTCATCACCGAAAATGCTCAGCTGCGCAAGTTTGCCGGAAGCGACCTGTGTGATATACGGCATCAGGTTGTTCGGAATACCGCGCGGGTTTTCGCCGATTTTACCGCTCTCATGTGCACCAACCGGGTTAAAGTAACGCAGAAGTGTAATCTTCCAGCTGTCATCGGATACACAAAGGTCGGTTAAAATCTGCTCAATCATCAGCTTGGTCTGACCGTACGGGCTATTTGCCGATGTCGGCAAATCTTCCGTCAGCGGCATCTTATCGGTTACACCGTAAACCGTTGCCGACGAGCTGAATACCATCTTCTTGACGCCAAATTCACCCATCACCTCTAAAAGACGAAGCGTACCGGTGATATTGTTATCATAATACTTCAGCGGAATTGCTACAGATTCACCAACCGCCTTTAAGCCGGCAAAATGAATAACCGCATCAATCTTGTGCGCAGAAAATACCTTACGCATCCCTTCCGTGTCTAAAATATCGCATTTGTAAAAGGTTGCCTTTTTGCCCGTAATCTCCTCTACACGCTCCAGCGACTTCTCGCTGCTGTTGGAAAGATTATCGATAACAACCACATCGTGTCCTGCCTCCAAAAGCAGCACACAGGTGTGCGAACCGATATAACCTGTTCCACCCGTTACCAATACTGTCATATATATCATCCTTTCCTTTTTCGCTCATACTCCATATTATACTACACTGACAAAAATTTGACAATAGTAATTTATTTTTGTGCATCAATATGTGAAAGCAGTCCGCGTATGCCGGCGCTGACCTCGCGAAAGGTCGTTTCAAAATCACCGGTGTACCATGGGTCATCAATATCTGCCGGTGTATCGGTAAAGTCCAAAAGCCTGCAAACCTTGTGCGCGTCGGCATTGTCTGCAATACGCAAAATATCTTTAACATTTGTCATTTCCATACCGATGATATAATCATATGCGCTGCAATCCTTCTTTGTCAAAAGCACCGCCCGTTTTTTTGACGGGTCAATCCCCTGCGCCAAAAGCACCTCGCGCGTACCGCGATGCACGCCGTTACCGATTTCCCACGTACTCGTTGCGGCAGACGCAATACAAAATTCATCACCGCGCCCCAGCTTTTCTACCAAGTCGCGCATCAGAAACTCCGCCATTGGACTTCGGCAGATATTGCCTAAGCACACAAACATAATTTTCGTCATTTTCTTTCTCCTTAGTATCCGTATTCTGCCAAAAAATCACGCAAAGTATCTAAAAACGCTTCTTCACCGAAGGTATTGATTTTAAAAAGCACCGCTTGACTGCCACCGGTCGCAATTGCGCTGATAAACAATGCATCGTCTTTACCAAGCATCGTTACGCTCAGACTGACACGGTTGCCACCCATCATACTGTAGCGTTCAAACACACGTACTGCACAGCGCACATCACCCACGCATTTATCTGTTTTTTCCTCCAAGGTTGCAGAACTGCTTGCCATCAATACGTGTCGCTCCATTGCCTGCAACACACTGTCAAAATCCCCGCGAAAGCTATGTTCAAGCTTTGCCATAAAACACCCTCCTTAAAAATCAAAGGTCAGCTGACTGCTCTCCTTCATGCCCATAAAGCACCCGTTACGCTCCAGCGTTTCTACTGCCGTTTTCGGTACCTTAGTGCGTGTTGCAAAGTCTTCAATTGAGGTAAATTCGCCCTCTGCACGCGCCTCAGCAATGGATTCGCCAATCGCGATACTGATACCCGGCAGACTCGACAGCGGCGGCAAAATCGCGCCCTCGCTTGTTACCGGCAGGAAGTTCTTCGCATCCGATTTGTACAAATCAATCGGCAAAAACTTAAATCCGCGTGCGTACATCTCGCGCACCAGCTCCATTGTGGTGTATAAATCCGATTCCTTCTGTGACGGCTTTTCCATCGCTTCAATCGTCTTCATTGCCTCACGAAGCGTTTCTGCGCCCTTACACATCATCTCTGCATCAAATGCACCAAGAGCACGAATTGAAAAATACGCACAGTAATATTCCACCGGCATATGTACCTTAAACCATGCAATGCGGAACGCCATCATTACATATGCTGCAGCATGTGCTTTCGGGAACATATACTTAATTTTATTACACGATTCAATGTACCATTCCGGCACATCGTTTTCGCGCATCAGCGCTTCATCCTCCGGTGTAAGTCCTTTACCCTTTCTGACCTTCTCCATAATGGTGAAAGCATCCTGCGGCGGCAAGTTCATATGAATTAAGTAAATCATAATATCGTCACGCGTACAGATGGCCTCTTTTAACGTAATCGTACCTTCGCGGATGTAATCCTGCGCATTATTCAGCCACACGTCTGTACCGTGCGACAGACCGGATATTCGAAGCAGCTCGGAAAACATCGTCGGCTCTGTGTCCACAAGCATCTGGCGCACAAATGCCGTACCGAATTCCGGCACACCGAAGGTGCCGACCGTCGAACCGATATCGTCCGGCGTAACGCCGAGCGCCTCTGTACTGCCGAACAAGCTTAAGGTTTCTTTGTCATCAAGCGGGATGGTTTTTGCATCCTTGCCCGTCAAATCCTCGAGCATACGAATCACCGTCGGATCATCGTGCCCGAGTATATCCAATTTTAAAAGGTTATCGTGAATGGAGTGATAGTCAAAGTGCGTTGTAACAATGTCACTCGTCGGGTCCTCCGCCGGATGCTGCACCGGCGTAAACATATGAATGTCCAGATTCTTCGGGCAAACGATAACGCCGCCCGGATGCTGCCCCGTTGTACGCTTTACACCCGTACATCCAAGCGTAATGCGCTTAATTTCTGCACTGTGCACTACCTTCGAGCGCTCTGCAAAATATTTTTTTACATAACCGAACGCCGTCTTGTCCGCAATCGTACCGATGGTACCGGCGCGGAATACATAGCCTTCACCGAAAAGCTCCTCTGTGTACTTATGCGCAACACTTTGGTACTCACCGGAGAAGTTTAAGTCGATATCCGGCGCTTTATCCCCCTTAAAACCGAGGAAGGTCTCAAACGGGATATCGTGACCGTCTTTTTGATACAGCTCACCGCACTCCGGACAGTATTTGTCGGGCAAGTCACAACCGGAAATACCTGTACCGTCGCTGTTAAATTCACTGTGCTTACACTTCGGGCAGATATAGTGCGCCGGAAGCGCATTTACTTCTGTAATACCCGTTAAAAACGCAATGAGTGACGAACCGACAGAGCCTCGAGAGCCTACCAGATAGCCGTCCGAGTTGGACTTTTTCACCAGCTTATGCGCAATCATATACATTACGGAAAAACCGTAGGTTACGATAGAATTCAATTCTTTTTCAATACGCTCTTCCACCAGCTTCGGTAGCGGGTCGCCGTAAATTTCCTTTGCCTTTTCATAGCTCATACGGACAATATCTTCCTCCGCACCCTCGATGCTAGGCGGATATGTACCGTCCTTTACCGGCTCAAGCACTTCTACCATATCGGCAATTTTATTCGGGTCGTCAATAACAACACGGTATGCCGTCTCTTCATCCAAATACGAAAACTCATCGAGCATTTCACGCGTTGTACGCAAATACAGCGGTGCCTGCTCATCTGCATCATCAAAGCCTTTGCCTGCCATCAAAACGCGGCGATATACCTCATCGTCCGGGTCCAAGAAATGCACGTCGCCCGTTGCAACGACGGGTTTCCCGTGCTTTTCGCCAAGCGCGATAATCTTTTTATTCACTTCCTGCAGCTCCTCAATCGAGCCGACAGAACCGTTTCGAAGCATAAAGTTGTTGTTGCCGAGCGGCTGGACTTCGTAATAATCATAAAAGCTTGCAATTGACTCAATCACGGCTTCACTTCTGCCGCCAAATACCGCCTGATACAGCTCACCTGCTTCGCACGCCGAGCCGACAATCAAGCCCTCGCGGTATTTATTGATAATGCTCTTCGGCATACGCGGCGTGCGGTAATAATAGTCCAGATTAGATGCCGAAATCAGTCGGTACAGATTTTCCAAACCGACATAGTTTTTCGCCAAAACAATAATATGGTGCGATGCCGTGCCGCGCACGTCAATTGCATCTCCGAATGCACCGTTGATTTCATCCACGATTTTGACATCGCGCTTTGCAAGCATACCCAAAAGATGAATAAAAATCTGTGCCGTCGCCATCGCATCATCCACCGCACGATGATGATTTTCCAGCTTAATTTTCAAATGCTTTGCAATGATATTAAGCTTAAAGCTCTTCAGCTCCGTCAACAGCTTTCTTGAAAGTTCAACCGTGTCGATATAGCTGTGTGTAAAATCCTCACCCATGCGCGCAAGCGCTGCACGGATAAAGCCTGTGTCGAAGTTTGCATTATGCGCTACAAGCACACTGCCCTCGCAAAACTGCATAAATTTGCGCACAGCTTCTTCTTCCTCCGGCGCATCTGCAACCATCGCATCTGTAATACCCGTCAGCTCTACAATCTTTTGCGGAATGCTCACCGGCGGATGCACAAAGGTTGAAAAGGAATCGTAAACCTCGCCGTTAACAACCTTGATTGCGCCGATTTCCGTAATATAGCATGTCTGCCGAAAGACCGGTTGTTTCCAAGTCGAACACAACAAAGCTGTCTTTTAGGCTGCA
>JAFQPV010000303.1 GCA_017411585.1 Clostridia bacterium
CACCAGATGCGTTACGTGGATTTGTGTGCGGCCGACCGACTGCATCAGAACCTGCGCCGATGCCGGTGCCGGATGAGCTGATTGACGAGGAAGAGATTGACGATATAGATTCATTTTTAAGTTTCGGAGGTTAAGGATATGGAATTTGCACTACTTATCAACGGTATAGCATTGGGGATGAACATCCTTTTGTGGGTGTACGTATTCAAGGCGCGATTGTTTGCAGCTGCACCGAAGAAGGAAGACGCACCGGAAGAGAGCACACCTACTGTCAACCAGTGGGCGAATATGATGAGCTACGACGGTACGGACCAGGGCAAAGCGCAGGGAGGTATGACAAATGAAGATTAAGACCGCACCTGCAGATGTGTGGGCTGAATACCAGGACGGCATCGCCTACAACCACAATATCAGCTTATACGACACAGTCAAGCGCAATGAGAAATTTTTCATCGGCGACCAGTGGAGCGGCGTAAACGCGCCTGACCTGGACAAGCCGGTGTTCAACATCTTAAAACGTATCGGTAATATGCAGATGGCATATATCGTATCGGATGATATCGCAGTGAACGTGACACCGTTCATCGATGACGGTACGCACGAAGCAAAGATGAAGATTATCTCCCGCGAGATTGAGAAGGTTATCGAGTACGCGCGCATTAAAAAAGAGAACAGACGTGTGCTGCGTAATGCATTCGTCCAGGGCGACGGCTGCTTGCACTACTTTATGGATATGAGCGTGCAGACCGGCACAGCTGCGGAAGGCGTAATCGGTGCAGAGTGTTTAGACAGCACCAATATCTTCTTTGGCAATCCGGCAGACAATGATGTGCAGCATCAACCGTACATAATTGTGCTGATGCGCAGAGACGTTGAGGATGCGCGAAAGGAAGCCATCCGCGAGGGTATAAACGAGAAGGATGCAGAGAGCAACATCGTGCCGGATGCTGATACAAATATGATGAATGAAGAGCACACGCACGATAACCTGGTATCCGTGCTCGTGAAGTATTGGAAGGAAGATGACGGCGTACACTGCTGCATCACGACACAGACCGAGACTATCAAGAAGGAATGGAACACAGGTCTGAAGCTGTACCCTATATCCTTTATGAATTGGGACGAAATCAAGAACTGTTACCACGGACAAGCTGCTGTTACCGGTCTTATCCCGAATCAGATATTTATCAACAAGCTGTTTGCGATGCAGATGGATTACGTAAAGAAGCTTGCGTTCCCGAAGCTCATCTATGATGCAGGACGATTCCCGAACGGCTTTTCGAATAAAATCGGCGAGGCCGTGAAGGTTTCCGGCAATGTCAATGATGCAATTACAAACGCATTTAAGATGCCGGATTTAGATGCATCCGTAATGGCGCTGACCGAGAAGGTATACCAGTATACGCAGGAGACAATGGGCGCATCAGATGCGGCACTCGGTAACATTCGCCCGGACAACGCATCCGCTATCGTTGCAACACAACAGGCGACGACTGCACCGCTTGAGCTTGTCCGCAGAAACTTTTACCAATTTGTCGAAGACGGCGTGCGTATCATCATTGATCTGATGCGCGTACACTACGGCAAGCGTACGGTTATCGTTGAAGAGACGGTTGCGGATACGGCTACCGGCGCACAGACGAAGCAGAAGGTTGCACAGGTGTTTGATTTCGACACACTCAACGAATATGCACTCAACCTTGAGGTAAATATCGGCTCGAGTGCATACTGGTCAGAAATTATGCAGGTACAGACGTCCGGTAATTTGTTGACCGCAGGCGTACTGCAGGACCCGGAGGTTTATATCGACTCCATCCCGGATGCGTACTTGAGAAACAAGGCGGCAATCCTGGAATCCGTTCGCGAGCAGAAAAAGCAGATGCAGACAATGCAGCAACCGCAGCCACAGATGCAGGGCATTGATGTACAGCAGATGTTGCAGCCTGCAGAAGCGGCAGTACCACCTATGCAGTAATTTACCGCGGGACACCAACGCGGCAGATATAAAAACGGCGGGACACCAACGCCGAAGAAAAGGAGCATGTAAATTATGCCAAATGAAGAAAACGTTTTGAACGAAACGCTTGAAGTGCCGGACGTGGAAGACGATGCATTTTTGTCGGGATTATTAGAGGATG
>JAFQPV010000304.1 GCA_017411585.1 Clostridia bacterium
GAGCAGCACGCTACCGCAGCAAATCTCACAAAGCTCAGCGAGCTTTACAAAACCTTGTCTCCGTATGTAAAGACAAGTATCACCCTCGGTGATGCAATCAAATATGGCGCTGCGGTTACAAAAGTAAAGTCAGACCGAATTTATTCGTATATGTTACCGGGCGCTGCAGGCTCTTATGGCTCGCAGAACATCTCCTACTTCATTTATAACGCAGATGAAATGAAGTCCCTTGCCGAAGAAGTTGGTTACGGCGATGCCGAGGTGGTAAGACTGCCGGCACCGTCGAAGTCTACACCGGCAAAAAAGGCAGAAACGCCGGCTACAGAAGAAAAGACGGACGAGGATGAAGAAACGTCCGAAGAAAAGAAAGAAACCTCCTCGGAGGAAAAGAAAGAGGAAAAGAAAGAGGAGAAGAAGGAAAGCAAAAAAGAAGAGCCTAAGAAAGAAGAAAGCAAAAAAGAAAATACCGATAAGAAAACTGAAAACGACGCAGGTGAAGAAAAGAAAGAAGAAAAGCCTGCTGAGGAAAATAAAAACAATGCCGGTAGCAATGCTACAACAAGCGAAGGCTTGACCGTACTGCCGGAAGACACCAACATTGCACCGCCGCTGACACCGGCACCTTCTCCGAAACCGACGCCGGCACCAACACCGGCACCCACGCCTGCTCCAACGCCGGCACCAACGCCGGCACAACCGGTAGATCAGACAGCGGTTCCGGACGGTATCTAAACAAAAATGAATAACAAAAAAGACTTCACAGCTGTGAAGTCTTTTTTATTAAGAAAAAAACAATTACTCCGCAATAGATGCAGCTTCCTCAGCGAGCGCAGTCTCGTACTTTGCAAGAATAGAATTCTCAAGATATTCACGCATTTGCGCATTGATCGGATGCGCGATGTCTTTAAACTCGCCGTCTGCCGTCTTTCTGCTCGGCATTGCAATGAATAACTTATCCGGTCCCTCGATAATCTTAATATCATGAACAACGATAGCGTTATCAAATGTAACGGAAACTACTGCCTTCATCTTACCTTCAGCATTGATTTTTCTTACTCTGATATCCGTTATCTCCACGATATTTCACCTCCCCCTACAAACAGCTGCATTTCGCTCACAACTGTCGTATTATTTCATATTCAATATCTCATACTTCCACATCAAAGTCAATAGGTTTTGTCACATTTTAATGCAATAATTCACATATTTTTACTTTTTACATAAAATTCCTTGTGCATTTTCCACAGTCGGACCTTAAACTTTTTGTCATTTTAGCACAAAAATCAAATTTTAGTCATATTCGTATAAACCCGAACAAAAATTTTTCTTGCAATTTTACCAAAAAAGTGTTTTAATTAAGCTTATGTTGTTATATAATAATATGTAGGATTTCTGTATAGGGAGTATTATTCTGCTATGAATGATTTTTATATTTCAAACCTGAAAAAAAATGCCAAGATTCACTTCATCGGCATCGGCGGTATCAGTATGAGCGGGCTTGCGCACATTTGCCTTAAGGAAGGCTTTTGCGTAACCGGGTCGGATTCGGGCTCTTCCCCGATTTTAAACCGTTTGGAAAAGGCGGGTGCCACAATTTATAAGGGGCACGATGCGCAAAACTGTGTCGGTGCGGACTTGGTGGTGTATACTGCCGCAATCAAGGATGACAATCCGGAGCTTGTATATGCACGCGAAAATAACATTCAAAATATTGAGCGTTCCATCTTTTTAGGCGGTGTGATGCGCGATTACAGTGACTGCGTTTGCATTGCCGGTACACACGGCAAGACGACAACAACGTCTATGATGTCGCACGTGCTTTTGGCGCACGACTGTGACCCGACGATTTTAATCGGCGGTGAGCTGGATGAAATCGGCGGCAACTATCGCTTAGGCAAAAGCGGCTGCTTTTTAACGGAAGCTTGCGAATATCACAGCTCGTTTTTAGAGTTTTTCCCAAAATATGCTGTAATCACCAATGTCGATGCAGACCATTTGGATTACTTCAGAGATTTAGACCATATTAAGGAAACCTTTGCACAGTATGCCGCACTGCCGGGCAAGGACGGGTTCGTGCTTGTATGCGGCGATGACGAAAACGCAATGGATTGCATCACCAAGACGGATGCAACCGTGATCACCTTCGGCATAGATGCCAAAAATGACATTCATCCGTGCGCAGTTTATACAAAGCAGCAGCAAATGTGCTTTGAGCTTGAAACCGAGGCAGGCCCTTTGAGCGTTCAGCTGCAGGTTGCAGGCAAGCACAATCTGTTAAATGCACTCGCGTGCTTTGCTGTCGGCAAAGCGATGGGCATCGCGCCTGAAACGGTAAAGCGCGGTGTAGAAAGCTTTACAATGGTGCACCGACGTTTCGAAAGAAAAGGTATGTTAAACGGTGCTTTGATTGTCGATGACTACGCACACCACCCGACGGAAATCATGTGCACGCTGCAGGCGGCAAAATCTATTGCCGAGGGGCGTGTAGTCGTGGCATTTCAGCCGCACACCTACACAAGAACCTATACCCTGCTGACAGAGTTTTCCAAAGGCTTTTATGATGCAGACGAGGTGCTCGTATTCGACATTTACGCGGCGCGTGAAAAGGATACCGGTCTCATCCACGCACGCGATTTGGTTCAAAAGCTGCAGGCAAACGGCATAAACGCAAGCTATGCGGAAAGCTTTGAATCTGCGGCAAATGCTTTAAAGTCGCAACTTAAGGCTGGCGACATTCTGCTCACTATGGGCGCAGGCAACATCTTCAAGGTCGGCGAAATGATATTAGAATAACAAAAAGATGCAGTTCATTCGAACTGCATCTTTTTTATCGTCTGTTCTTATTATCATTGAGAAGTATAGAAAGAGCAATAGTAATAATCGTGCGGAATATTATACTCCGCTGTGCCCAGCACCCAGCCGAATACATTTTCAAAAAATGCCTGGCTGACATAGGTTGTGTCGCCCAACAGCTTCACCGGGTCTACCCAGATGGCTTCCCCGTTTACATTTGCATAGCTTTCGCCGATTTTAATCTGTACCGTATCAAAATGCTTGCTGGTAATCGTAATGGTTTCATCCGCAGCAAAATCGATTGCAATTTCACCTGCATATGCATCATCTAAAAGCGCACGAAGCGGCACATAAATCACGCCGTCAATCACCGGCAGCTGCTCTGCATATGCACTTGCGTAATAGTACGGAAGCTCCGGCGCATAATCTTCATAGCCGTAATCCGGCTCTGCAGACGGCGATGTAAGCCCGAAATAGTCGGCATAGCTTACGCTGTTTTCTTCTGTCAATTCCGGATAAGCCACCTTCACGCCTTCACCGCGCAGCTTAATCTTCATTTCCTCTTCATAATGCAGCTTAAGTGTGCCGTCATTTTCAATCGGCCAGCTTTCGCCGGTCGGGTCAAACAGATTGACAATGTCCTTGATGCAGATTTCAAAATCCGCCTCTGCAACACCCTTCTGAATCATTTTCTTGCTTGTCAGGCTGTAAGTCGCCGTAAAGCCATTTTCGCCAAGCAGGCTGATTTGCGGTGCATAGGTCAGCACGGCAAGCTTTGCCTGGTCTGCCTCTTCCGGTGTAATGCTGCCAAGCAACGCCATCGAGTCAATCGTTATATTAATCACATCTGCAACATATGCGCTAAATTGCTGGCTGCTCATATGAATGGTGCAGGTTTTTCCGGACAGTTTTACCGTTGCATGCTTTTCAAGCAGTACACGGCTCTGCTCCATAAGCGGCTCCATAAAGCTCTTATTAAACACCAGATTCAAAATGCGCAGCATTTCTGCACATTCCTCTTCGGATGCATATTCCTGCATCATCGGGATCATATCCAACACGATGTACTTGTTTGCCGCCGGCGAGCTGTAAATCATCTTATATACCGGATTTGCCGCATCTGTCAAATCCATATCCAGCCACAGGCCGCTCTTGGTGTTCAGATTTACATTTGCGTTTGCGTTAATCTGAATGCTTTGGCGGTTTTCTGCCTGCATACCCAATTGGATGTGCTTAAAATCCTCGCTGATAATGACCTGTGTCTCCACATCCTGCTCACCGCTCATCAAATCAGCAAGCAGCACGTCCAAGTCCACGTAATTTTCAATATAGCTGCCCTCAGCAAACGCTAAAACTTCCTCAATCAGCGCCTTCGGTGCATCCATCGTCAGCGTCATCGTATTCGACGAAGTATAGCGCATCATCGATGCATCGTTTAAAAATTCCAACCCTGCCGCCGATGCAACCGCACTTGTAAACAGCATCAAGCTCAGCAAAAGACAAAGTATTTTTTTCATACAAACTCCTCCTGTGGTATAAATTTAGGTCCACCTATATTTTATACCACCAATCGCTTGCTTGTCAACTTATTTATGGAGTCTTCTCTGTATCCATTTTACCGTTTCCATAATCGGAATAATCAGTACGGCAATGCCCATCGAGATGGCATATTCCATAAACGAAATGTGCTCAAAACCGAATGCATCAGACAAAAACGGTACATAGATAACCGCCGTCGTGCAAACGAACGACAAAATCATCGCGCCCCAAAGATACTTATTGTGGCTCTGCATCGCAAACACGGAGCCGCGGCGCGAACGCATATTAAATGAGTGGAAAATTTCAATCATCGACAGCGTTAAAAACGCCATGGTCATACCGTGCGGACTGTCCACCGCTTCCCACACGCCGGACTCAACAAAGTGACCGATAAAATACGAAGCCAGTGTCAGCACCGTAACCACCGCGCCCTGGAATGCAACATCAAAGCCGAGACCGCCGGC
>JAFQPV010000032.1 GCA_017411585.1 Clostridia bacterium
AGTTGTTCTTGAGTAAGAGATTTTAATTTTCTATAATAAGATATTTTTAATCCGATTTTTATATAATTGTCTTTATATTCTATATTCACTTTAATCACCCAATATAATCTTATTATATTGACAAATAAATATAAATATGATAAACTTAATATAATTATTACCATATAAATAATAATTATATTAAGTTTATGGAGGTAAATAAAATGAAAAAAGATTACAAGGGTTGATTGCAATTTGTCGAAGAAATAAAAAGCCCTCCCTGTGTAAGGTAGCGAAGCGGCTGACGCGGTAGTGAATGACAGTCCGGTGGACTGTCAGAGCCGCGGCATGACCGAACCGCAGTGAGAGGGTGGCAAAACGAAGTTTTGACGGGAGGGTTGTTTTTTAACAATCCCGATTATTTTTGTATTAAAATGTCATTACCTGCAAACGCTTTTCCTGCACGGCAATGCGTGCCGGAAGTAAACCATCTATCAGCTCGCCGTCCATATTGACCGGCAGCGATGATGCTGTGTCAAACGTGAGCGATTTACAGCGGTGAATTTCAACGTGTTTTGTAACCTGCTTTAATTCGCCCTTGAAAAACTTATATAAAATGTGCGGAATCGCACTGCGCGGCAGCTTTTTGATTATCACCAAATCAATATAACCATCGTTGCAGCTGGCATCCAAACAAATCGGAAGTCCGCCGCCGTAGTATTTGCCGTTTGCCGCTGCCAAAAGGAATACGGAAAGCACCATATGCTTATCGTTATCAATGGTCAGCTTTACATCGGTAAAGCGCAGCTTTGCAAGTGCACGCAAAAGTGCAACGGTGTAGCTTAATTTGCCCGGCAGCACCTTGCGGATTTTCGCCTCGTGCAAAAGCACATCAACATCAAAGCCTGTGCCGGCAATGTTTAAGCAGCGCTTGCCGCTTACGCTTAAGATATCATACAGCGTAACGTGACCGTCCAATGCGGCGCGCACAGCCTTTTCCGTGTTGGCCTCAAGTCCTGCACCCTTCACAAAATCGTTTCCCGTACCGGCAGGGACGAAGGCAATCGGCACAGATAAATCCATACCGTTTAAAATTTCGCTGAATGTACCGTCACCGCCGATGGCGATAATGCGGCGACAGCAGATATCTGCGCAAGCCTGCTTGGCAAGCGCTGCGCCGTGTCCTGCATGCTCGGTAATCAGCGTTTTGAATTCTGCGCCGCGCGCAGATAAAATCTCCTCTGCCTTTTTCAGGCAAGCGGCACCCTTGCCACCGCCGGAAAGCCGGTTTGCAATTACATAAATCATAAAAAATCCCCCATAATGTTATCCAAAACAGTATATCATATTGTCGCAGAATGTCAAGTTTTAAGGAAAAATGTCGATGCAAGCGAAATATGGGAAGTTTCATCATTTTTTTAAAACCGGTCTTTTCTTTTGTATGAAACTATGGTACAATAAGGCAAAGAAAAGAGGGAATGGATTATGGAAAAGAAAAAATCAACTTTTCGTACATTTATGCAGTTTTTGCCATATTATAAGCCGTACATCGGCACGGTGTGTATTGACCTTTTGTGCGCTGCGCTGACCACGCTTTGCGAGCTTGTATTTCCGATGCTGGTGCGCTACATTACAAACACTGCGCAGTATAATCCGGAGGCGCTTTTGTTGTCCTCGGTGCTCAAATTGGGTGGGTTGTATCTGTTTTTGCGCCTGGTCGATACGGCGGCAAACTACTATATGGCATATGTCGGTCATGTGATGGGCACAAAGCTTGAAACGGATATGCGCCGCGATTTGTTTGCACATTTGCAGACACTGTCGTATAACTTTTTTGACAATACTAAGGTCGGACAGCTGATGACGCGCGTCACAACTGACCTTTTTGATATTACCGAGTTTTCGCACCATTTTCCGGAGGAAATGTTTATTGCGGCAATCAAAATGATTGGTGCGTTTATCATTTTGGGCGGCATTAATCTGACCTTGACGCTTTTATTGTTCTTGGTTTTACCGGTGATGCTCATTTCCGTTGCGCTGTTTCGTAAGAATATGAAGGAAGCCTTTAAAGAGCAGCGTGTGCAGGTCGGTGAGCTGAATGCCGACATTGAAGACAGTCTTTTGGGCATCCGCGTGGTCAAAAGCTTTGCAAACGAGGATGTGGAGCAAAAAAAGTTCGACCTCGGCAACCAAAAGTTTTATAAGGCAAAGAAAAAGGCATATGTTTATATGGCGCGCTTTCAGGGCGCAAACCGCTTTTTTGATGGTGTGATGTATGTGGCGGGTATTGTGCTCGGTTCCATTTTTATGATTCGCGGCCACTTCAACCCGGCGGATTTAATTGCTTATATTTTATATATTCAGACACTGATTGCCTCTATTCGCAAAATTGTGGAATTTACCGAGCAGTTTCAGCGCGGCATCACCGGTATTGAACGTTTTACGGAGATTATGAACGAGGTGCCGGACATCAAGGACTGTGAAAACCCGATTGCGCTTTCGGATGTGCGCGGTGAGATTGAGTTTCAAAATGTGTGCTTCAAATATAATGACAGTACGGAAAATGTGCTGGAAAATATCAATTTGCACGCAAAGCCGGGCGAGAATATCGCCCTGGTCGGTCCGTCGGGCGGCGGTAAAACGACGCTTTGTAACTTAATCGGACATTTTTACGAGATTCAGTCCGGACAGATTTTGCTTGACGGTACGGACATCCGCGAAATTTCGCTAAAAAGCCTTCGTGACCATATCGGCGTTGTGGCGCAGGATGTGTATATGTTCTGCGGTACGGTGAAAGATAATATCTGCTACGGCAAAATGGATGCAACCGATGATGAAATTATCGAGGCGGCAAAGCTTGCAGGTGCGCACGAGTTTATTATGGGGCTCACAGATGGGTATGACACCTACATCGGTGAGCGCGGCATCAAGCTTTCGGGTGGACAGAAGCAGCGCCTTGCCATTGCGCGCGTGTTCCTTAAAAACCCGCCGATTCTGATTTTAGACGAAGCGACAAGTGCGCTGGACAATGAAAGCGAGCTGATTGTGCAGCAGTCGCTCGAAAAGCTTGCCAAAGGCAGAACGACCTTTACTGTTGCACACCGATTGACAACGATACGCAACGCAGACAAGATTATTGTGCTTACGGACGAGGGTATCGTAGAGGAAGGCACGCATACGGCGCTGATGGAAAAAGACGGCATGTACGCAAGCTTGTACAGCATGTATACAAAAATTAAATAACTAAAAAAATCCGTACATTCTATGTGTACGGATTTTTTTCGCCCCTTGACTTTTGTTTTTTTCGGTGCTATTATAGGCTTGAATTTACATAACGAGGGGTGCTTTTTTATGAATGAAACATTGTCGATCTGGTCGTCTTATTATAAGGAGCTTTCGCCGGAGGATGCGATTTTAGAGTTTTTGAAATGTGGCATTACCTGTACGGAGCTTTCTGACGAGCATGGCGCGGCGCTGCTTGAGCGCGGCGATGCAAAAAACGTTGGCGCGCAGTTTGGTGCATTTGCGCGTGAGCATGGTTTTTCGATTCCGCAGGGTCATCTTTGGCTGAAAGTCTGCTTGTGTGAAGAGGGTGCGGTTGAAAAACTGAAGACGTGGATTGATTTGTTTGAAGCTATCGGTATTAAGCGCGGTGTTTTGCATCCGGACTGGTTTGCAAAAGGGGAATCGCGCCGTGAAATGCTGGATGAAAACATCAAAGCACTTTTAAAGCTGAAGGCGTATATAGAAGGCAAGGACTTTATGATTTGCCTGGAAAACATGCCGGGAATTTCAGACTCTATCGAGGATTTGATGTATATGCTCGATGTGCTCGACAGCCCTCAATTCGGTATTTGCCTCGATACGGGGCATTTGAATATTGCAGAGGACAAAGACCAGCGCAGATTTATCCTGACGGCAGGCAGCCGCTTAAAGGCACTCCATGTGCATAATAACGACGGTACGGCAGACCAGCACGTTATGCCGTACGGCCGTGGGGATATTGATTTTGATGCAGTTGTGCAGGCGCTGCGCGAGGTGGATTACGACGGCATATTCAATTATGAAATTCCGTGGGAGAGCATTCGTTGTCCGCTTGAGCTTCGCAATGAAAAGCTGCATTTCATCAAAAAAGCGCATGCTTATATGATGCGTAAATAAAAGAGAATAA
>JAFQPV010000305.1 GCA_017411585.1 Clostridia bacterium
AGATGCCGATTTTGGCAGGCGGTACGGGTATGTATATCGACAATGTACTGCAAAACATCAAGCTTGCCGATATGAAGACGGATTATATCCTGCGTAAATTCTTTGAGCGCACGGCAGAGCAGAAGGGGAACGAATATGTACACCGTATGCTTTCGGAAGTGGACTTGGAGGCGGCAATTAACATCCATCCAAATAACATCAAGCGTGTTATTCGCGCGCTGGAGGTTTACTATCTGACAGGCATGACCATCACCGAGCAGAAAAAGAATTCGAAAAAAGAGGAGAGTCCGTATAACGATATCGTATTTATGCCGGAGTGGGACAGAGAAAGCTTATATAAGCGCATTGATATGCGCGTGGACAATATGATTAACGACGGTTTGGTCAATGAGGTCAAGACGTTGATGCGTATGGGATACACAAGAGAACTTAACTCTATGCAGGGCATTGGCTATAAGGAGGTATTTGACTATTTAGAGGGCAAAACCAGCCTGGAAGACACCATTGACATCATCAAACGCAATTCCAGACGTTATGCAAAACGACAGTTGACGTGGTTTAATCGTCACGGCAGTATTGTTCGCTTAGACCCGCAAGGCGATATGGTCGATCAGGCAATGACGTGTATTCGCGAAAAATTCGGGGAAATCTAATTGTGAACGAACGGTAAATTTCATTAAAAATTAGAATACCATCTTGACAAATGCGTTCTAAGGTGGTATTTTATTACATGTGGTTTAGCACTCAACAAATGCGAGTGCTAACAAAACAGGGAAGGGGGCAATGCGATGGAGCTGAATGACAGAAAAAAAGTCATACTGCAGTCGATTATTGAAGACTACATCGAAAATGCGGAACCGGTTGGCTCCAGAACGATTGCCAAGCGTGTGGATTTAGGGCTTTCTAGCGCCACCATTCGCAATGAGATGGCGGACTTGGAGGATTTAGGTTACCTGATTTCACCGCACACATCTGCAGGGCGCATACCGTCGGATGCGGGATACAGGTTTTATGTAAATGAGTTAATGCATCGCTACAGTATGGATCATGATGATGTTGTGAAGCTGCGTCGCTTTTTTACGGCAGGCGTGCTACAGCTCGATAAGCTGATTCATGCGGCAAGCCAGGCAATTTCGGTTTTGACGAATTATACCACCATTGCGGTAACACCGGAGCTGCGTAATTCCTATGTAAAGCGTCTGGAGCTTGTACCGGTGGATGGACACTGTGCGCTTTTGGTTTTAATCACCAACGAAGGTGTTGTGAAAAACCGAATGATAAATACAAATGAAGATGAAAACACACTGCGCAAAATTTCTGCAGTATTAAATGAAAAGCTTGCGGGACTCACATTAGAGGACATCACGCTCGAAAAATTTGCTGAGATTGAAAAAATTGTCGGCAGCAAGCCGAGCATACTGATGCCGGTTTTGCAGTTTGTGCACACCACCATCAGCGAGTTAAACGGTTCGGAGATTTACGTGGAGAATCCGCAGCATATTTTAAACCATCCGGAGTATCATGAGCTTTCGCGTGCAAGACAGCTGATTAGTCTTTTAGAGGATAAGGAAAGTGTAAAGAACGCAATTGAGCAAGGCGACAGCGATAAGCAAATCAACATCGTTATCGGTAAGGAAAACACCATCGATCAGATGAAGGACACCTCACTTGTAACGGCAAAATACTTAGTCGGCGGACATACGCTCGGTAAAATCGGTATTGTCGGTCCGACCAGAATGAATTATGCAAAGGTCGTTTCTGCACTGGGCAGCATTTCAACCAGTTTGGAAGAGATTATAAATGAGATTTACAACACAGAGAAGGGCAGGGAGTAAAGTGGCAAAGGAAAAAAAGACGAAGCCGGAAGAAGAAATGCAGGAAGCTTGTAAAGAAACTGTGGCGGAAGAAACTACTGCAGAACCGGCAGAGGAGAAAATACAGGAGCTTGAGGATAAGTACTTGCGCCTTGCAGCAGAGTATAAGAATTATCAGAACCGCACGCAGCGCGAAAAGGAAGCACTTTATACCAGCGCTGTCGGCGATGCGGTAAAGGAGCTTTTGCCGGTGCTGGACAGCATCCAGTTTGCGGCAGAATCTGCAAAAACAGCGACG
>JAFQPV010000306.1 GCA_017411585.1 Clostridia bacterium
ATCAAATGCCGTTTGGTAAGTGCACGCATCAATTTGATTTGAGATTTGAATTTCGCGACAATCAGGCAGCGCCGTTTTTGGTGTCCAATATGGGGCGCTATGTCTGGGGTGAAAAGCCGTTTTTGTATCGCTTTGAGGATGGTGTGCTGACGATAGAGGGCGAGGACATTATCGTAAAGGACGGCTTTTCGTCTCTGAAGGAAGCCTATATGGATGCGGCGAAAACCTATTTTCCGTCCAATGGTGAAACGCCGGATGCGCTGATGTTTACGCACCCGCAGTACAATTCGTGGATTGAAATGATTTACGAGCCGACGGGCGAGAAAATGGAAAAGTACGCCAAGAGCCTTGTGGATGCAGGGTATCCTGCAGGTGTTATGATGATTGATGATAACTGGCAGGAGGACTATGGCGTATGGCGTTTCCATCCGGGGCGCTTTCCGGAGCCGAAAAAGACGGTGGATTATCTGCATAGTCTCGGCTTTAAGGTGGTTTTGTGGGTTTGCAATTATTTTAGCCCGGATTCGGAAACCTTCCGCTATCTGTGGGAAAAAGGCTACCTTGCAAAGGATAAGTCGGGCGATCCGGCAATTGTCAAGTGGTGGAACGGCTTTTCCGGCATGCTGGATTTAACCAATCCGGATGCAGAGGCGTGGCTGCATGGCGTATTCAGAGGGCTTATGGACGAGTACGGCATCGACGGCTTTAAGTTTGATGCAGGTGATGTGCTGGATTATTCGGAGTATGCGTTTTTTGAAAAGACAGATTCCTGCGATTACTGCCAGTGTTGGCAGAAATTTGGCGAGCAGTATGCGCTCAATGAATTCCGCTCCGGCTGGAAAATGGGCGGACATGGTAATGCGCAGCGCCTTTGCGATAAGGGGCACACCTGGGATGAGAAAAACGGCGTGGCATCACTTGTGCCGAACGGCATCGCGCAGGCACTTATGGGCTATTCATACAACTGCCCGGATATGATTGGCGGCGGCAGCTGGCTTTGTTTTACGGGCGACAATCCGAATCTGGATGAGGAGCTTGTAGTACGCTATGCACAGGTGGCAGCACTTTTCCCGATGATGCAGTTTTCCGTATCGCCGATTCGCGTGCTCAGCAAAGAAAATGCAGACATTTGCCTTGCGATGGCGAAACTGCACGCAGAACTGGGCGAGGAAATCTATGCGCTTGTACAAAAGAGCGCGCAGACGAGCGAGCCTGTGATGCGCAATCTGGAATTTGACTATCCGCACCAAGGGTATGAAACTGTAAAAGACCAGTTTTTACTCGGTGAAAATATAATGGTTGCACCGGTTGTGACCAAAAACACATACAGCAGAACAGTGGTTTTTCCGGAAGGTGTATGGGAAGGTGAGGCAGGTACATTTACCGGGCCTTGTGAAAAGGTACTGGATGCGCCGAATGAGACATTATTGTGGTTCAGAAAGAAGGCTTAGTACGATGAAAAAAAGTGTAATTATCGGTTGTGGTGCGATTTATCCGATGCATGCAGAAGCGCTTAAGGGTATGGAGAATGCCTGTGTTGCGGCGGTTTGCGATGTGGATGCAGAGCGCTTGCAGGCGGCGCAGAAAAAATACGACTGCAAGGGCTATGCAGACTATAAAGAGATGATTGCAATCGAAAAGCCGGATGTGGTACACATTTGCCTGCCGCATTATCTGCACGCACCGGTTGCGGAATATGCATTGGAGCAGGGCTGCAATGTTGTAACGGAAAAGCCGATGGCGACTTGCTTTGAGGATGCAAAGCATATGCTGGAAGCGGAAAAAAAGAGCGGCAAGCGCCTTTTTGTGATTATGCAAAACCGCTATAACAACGCAAGCGTAAAGCTTAAAGAGGTGCTTTCAAGCGGCGCACTCAGCAAGATAAAGGAAATTCGCGGCAATGTCAACTGGAACAGAACGATGCCGTATTATACAGAGAGCGGTTGGCGTGGAAAGCTGTCTACCGAGGGCGGCGGCGCGCTGATAAACCAGTCGGTACATACACTGGATTTGATGCTGTGGTTTATGGGCGGCAAGCCGAAAACCATCAGCGCAGCAATGGCGACACTGGCGCATGATATCGAAGTAGAGGATATGATTACCGGTGTGCTTGACTACGAGGGCGGCAAGAGAATCAGCTTCTACTTTACGAACAATGCCACCGAGAATTATCCGATAGAAATTGCGCTCACCTGTGAAAAGGGTACAGCAAAGATTACGGGGCAGAAGCTGCTGATTGAATTTGACGACGGCAGCGCACCGATTACGGCGGATGCCGAAAAGGCAGACGGCGTGATTAAAGGCTACTGGGGCAACAGCCACGAAAAACAAATCCGCGATATCTATGCTTGTATGGAAAACGGCGGAAAGCCGTTTGTCACACCGCAGGATGCACTTGCATCGCACGAGGTGATGTTTGCGATTTATAAATCTGCAAGAGAAAATGTAAAGGTTGAATTATAAAATTAATTTGTATAAGTAATTTGAAAACCGACTTTCGGAAATGAAAGTCGGTTTTTCTGTATTTGAGAGCGAAAAATACCGTCGATTGCCGACAAAACAGAAAATGCATATTTTCGTTGAATTTTATTTGCAGATGTGGTAAAATATAACTATATATGTAAAAAGGTGATTTTTATGCGATTTGAAACGAATAGTGTAGAGGAAACGCGCGCGGTTGCAAAAAAGCTGGCGCAAAAATTCTCGCCGGGCGATGTAATTTGTCTTTCGGGGGATTTGGGTGCAGGAAAAACAGCATTTGTGTCCGGCTTTGTCAAAGGCTTTGATTTTGACGGCTATGTCAGTTCGCCGACCTTTGCGCTGATTCATGAATACCCGGCAAGTGTACCGATTTACCACTTTGATATGTACCGCATTGAAAACGAGGATGATGCCTACGCCGCCGGCGTGGACGAATATCTCTATGGTGACGGCATATGCTTAATTGAGTGGTCGGAAAATATTAAAGCACTTTTGCCTGAAGGGTATTATACAATAACAATAACCAAGGATGCCTCCAAAGGGGAGACGTACCGTGAAATTACATTGGAGGAAGCACAGTGAAGATTTTAGCCGTAGAAGCTGCGGCAAATGTATGCTCGGTCGCTTTGTGCGAGGATGCACGTTTGCTCGGTGAAATTACAGTCAATAATAAAAAAACACACTCCCAGGTGCTGATGCCAATGCTCGAGGAGCTGCTTGTGCAGTGTGCGGTGGAGTTTGACGAGGTGGATGCTCTTGCGGTGTCCGCTGGTCCGGGGTCTTTTACGGGACTTCGAATCGGCGTGGCAAGCGTGAAGGGACTTGCGTATGCGAAAAACAAACCGGTGTACGGCGTATCCACTTTAGAAGCAATGGCGTATAAGCTGCCGAATTGTGGCGATATTGTTGTGCCGATTATGGATGCGCGTCGCGGACAGGTATACTGCGCAGCGTATGCATGGGAGGATGGCGCGTTAAAAACGGTTCTTTCGCCGGATGCAATGGCGATTGAAACGCTTTGCGAGAAGTTAGCGGCAGCCGGAAAGACGTATGCCTTTATTGGTGATGGTGTACCGGTACACTGTGCATATATTGCGCAGGCAATGGGGGAAAACGCGCGTTTTGCGCCGGTTGGTGCCAACCTACAAAGTGCGGCGGCGGTTGCGGCTTGTGCGCTTGCAAAGGCGCAGAGCGGCGAAGTGCCAAGCGATTATGCGTCTCTTCAACCGATTTACCTTCGTAAGTCGCAGGCAGAGCGTGAATATGACGAGAAAATGAAACAGGGGGAAATAAAATGATAGCCATCGGGAGCGATCACGGCGGTTACGCCTTGAAACAAGAGATTTTAAAGCATTTGGAAGAAAAGGGGATTGACTATATTGACTGTGGTTGTTTTAGCACAGATAGTGTAGACTATCCGGACATTGCAGAGGCAGTATGTGCCAATATTACAGATGGTAGCTGCGAGAAGGGTATCTTGCTTTGCGGTACGGGCATCGGTATTTCGATGGCGGCAAATAAGATTCGCGGCATCCGTGCGGCACTTTGCCACAGTGAGTTTGATGCAAAGATGTGCCGTGAGCACAATGATGCAAACGTGATGTGTCTCGGCGGTAGAACGACGGGGCCGAATATTGCCCTGGAAATGGTGGACTTGTATTTGAATACGGACTTTGGCGGCGACAGACACCAAAGACGTGTGGATAAAATTATGGCAATAGAATCCAAATAACGGAGGAATAAATATGAACAGACGTGAAGCCAGAGATGAAGCATTTAAGCTTGTATTTCAGATTACGGCACAGCGCGATTGCTACCCGGAGGTGGTAGACCGCTTTGCTGAGGAAAATGCTGCCCTGAAAAAGACAGACAGAAAGCAGTTTAAGTACATTGTTGCGGCGGCAAACTCCGTTTTTGAAAAGGTAGAGGAGCTCGACGGTATCATTGCCGAGCACTTGTCTGCGGATTGGAAGATTGACAGACTTTCGAAAATGAGCCTCGCGATTTTACGCCTTGCGGTGTATGAGATTAAGTATGTGGAGGATATTCCGGATACTGTATCGGTGAACGAAGCGGTAGAGCTTGCAAAGATTTATGATACGGATGATGCACCTGCATTTATCAATGGCGTGCTTGCAGGCGTATTGGGAGCGTGAAAAACGTGGAGAATTTGTATACCTTAACCGTCTCGGAGCTCAATGCGCGTATGAAGTATATTATCGACTCTGTTCCGGCGTTTGCTAACATCTGGATTAAGGGCGAGATTTCAAACTTCAAGCTGCATTTTTCGGGACACATTTATATGACACTTAAAGATGACGGCGGCGTTTTGCGCGCCGTCATGTTTAAAGGCAGCGCACAAAAGCTTGCCTTTGTGCCGGAGAATGGCATGAAGGTGCTCGCGCGCGGACGTATTTCCGTCTATGAGCGTGACGGCGGTTATCAGCTGTATGTCGAGGAAATGCAGCCGGATGGGCTTGGTGCGTTGCATCTGGCATTTGAACAGCTGAAAAAACGCTTGGAAGAAGAAGGTCTTTTTGACCAAAAGCACAAAAAGCCGATTCCCAAGTTTCCGAATACTGTCGGCGTAGTAACGGCGGCAACCGGCGCAGCGGTGCGCGATATTATTAATGTTATTTCGCGCCGCTATCCGAAAGCGAAGGTGCTTTTGTATCCTGCGCTTGTGCAGGGCGAAGGTGCGGCGGAGGATGTGTCGCGCGGTATTGCTTATTTTAATGAAAATAAATGTGCCGATGTGCTCATTGTCGGTCGTGGCGGCGGCTCGATTGAGGATTTGTGGGCGTTTAATGAAGAAATTACGGCGAGAGCCATATTTGCATCGGAAATTCCGATTGTGTCTGCAGTCGGACATGAGGTGGATTTTACAATTGCGGATTTTGTAGCAGATTTGCGCGCTCCGACACCATCTGCGGCGGCAGAGCTTGTTGTGCCGTCTGCACTTGAGGTGAAGGAGAGGGTGAGCGTACTTGTGCTTCGCGCCTTAAATGGTATGCGCGGAAAACTGCAATCCAAGCGGTTGATGCTGGCGCGTTATAAGCTGCCGAGTCCAGAAGGGAAGATTGCGGATC
>JAFQPV010000307.1 GCA_017411585.1 Clostridia bacterium
CCGGACCACGGCAGAATGATTTGGGGCGAAAAAGGTCGCCCGGGCTACGGTCTTTTTGACCGCGCACTCGGTGCAACCTACATCAACGGCTTATGGGAAGCAGTATGTAAGGGGGAAAAATAAGGATGAAAGTATTAGACAATAAGGTTTGCGTCGTAACCGGCGCAGGTGGCGTGCTCTGCAGCAGTTTCGCAGAAGAGCTTGCCAAAAACGGTGCAAAGGTCGCACTGTTGGACTTAAACAAGGATGCAGCGCAGGCTGTAGCCGATAAAATTAACGCAGAAGGCGGCAAGGCAATCGCTGTTGACTGCAATGTGCTTGACAAGGCATCTTTAGAAGCAGCACGCGCAGAGGTTGACGCCGCATTCGGCAAAACCAACATCTTAATCAACGGTGCAGGCGGCAACAATCCGCGCGGCACAACGGATAAGGAATACTACGAGGAAGGCGACCTCGCTATCGAAGGATTAAAAACCTTCTTTGACTTGGACCCGGACGGTATCCGCTTTGTATTTGACTTAAACTTTACAGGCACACTTTTAACAACGCAGGTATTTGCCAAGGATATGGCAGAGGCAAAGGACGGCATCATTATCAACATCTCTTCGATGAACGCCTTCACTCCCCTCACCAAGATTCCGGCATACAGCGGCGCAAAGGCAGCGATTTCGAACTTTACACAATGGCTTGCCGTACACTTTGCAAAGGTGGGCATCCGCGTAAACGCAATCGCACCGGGCTTCTTTTTAACCAAGCAGAACGAAGCCCTCTTAAAGAACGCTGACGGCTCGTACACGGCGCGTTCGCACAAAATCTTAAATGCGACCCCGATGGGGCGCTTCGGCGAAGCAGACGAGCTTTTAGGCACACTGTTGTTCTTAGCTGACAGCACAAAGTCCGGATTTATCACAGGCGTAATCATTCCGGTGGACGGCGGTTTTTCCGCTTACTCCGGTGTATAAAGGAGAATAGACATGAGAAAATTTATGGACGAAGATTTTTTACTCTACAGCGACACCGCAAAGCATTTGTTCCATGATGTAGCAAAGGATTTGCCGATTTATGACTACCACTGTCATTTAAATCCGTCGGAGATTTACGAAGACCGTACATACGAAAACATCACGCAAATCTGGCTCGGCGGCGACCACTACAAATGGCGTCAAATGCGCATCTGCGGCATCGACGAAAACCTGATTACGGGCAATGCGCCGGACAGAGAAAAGTTCCGTGCATATGCAAGCATTATGCCGGAAATCATCGGTAACCCGCTCTACCACTGGTCGCATTTAGAGCTGCAGCGTTTCTTTAACATCTACACGCCGCTCTCCCCGAAGACGGCAGATGAAATCTATGACAACATTGCAGAGCAGTTAAAGAGCGGCAAATTCACCGCACGACAGTTAATCACCATGTCGAATGTATCTGTTATCTGCACAACGGATGACCCGGTGGATTCGCTCGAATACCACATCAAGTTAAAGGCTGAGGGCTTTGGCACAAAGGTGCTGCCGACCTTCCGCCCGGACAAGGCATTTAATATCGCCGATGCAGGCTTTGTAAGCTACATCAAATCCTTGCCTGCAGAAAACATCGACACTGTCGGCAAGCTGATGGCGTGCCTGTATGAAAGAATTGATTTCTTTGCAAGCGTAGGCTGCGTCATTTCCGACCACGCATTTTTGGAAGTACCGTATGCCGAGGCAACAACTGCCGAGGTCGACAAGATTTTCAAAAAGAGACTTGCCGGCGAAGAACTCACTGCACTTGAAGCAGAAAAGTTTACAACCTATGTATTTATGAAGCTTTGCGAAAAGTACTACGAGCTCGGCTGGGCGGTACAGATTCACGTTGGCGCACTCAGAAACAACAACAAGCCGATGTTTGAAAAGCTCGGCCCGGATACAGGCTATGACTCGATTGACGACGCTTGCGTTGCAAGAAAGCTTTCTGCACTGCTTGGTGCAATGCACGCAAACGGCAAGCTGCCGAAGTCGATTCTCTACACCTTAAAGCCATCCGATAACTACACGCTCTCCACCATGCTCGGTAACTTCGCAGAAGGCGGCGTGCGCGGTAAGATTCAGTTCGGCTCTGCTTGGTGGTTCTACGACCATTACGAGGGTATGAACCGCCACTTCAAGGATCTGGCATCCTTAAGCTCCATCGGTACATTTGTGGGTATGCTCACAGACTCAAGAAGCTTCCTCTCCTACCCGAGACACGAATACTTCAGACGCATTGTCTGCAACATTCTCGGCGAATGGGTTGAAAGCGGACAGTACCCGAATGACGATGAAGCACTCACAGCAATTGTGAAAAACATCTGCTGTGACAACATCAAGGCATATTTGGGATTCTAAACCATATTTAAAAGGCGTGTACCAAACTTTGGTACACGCCTTTTTCTTTAATCAACGCTCGTCACACTTTGATAGGTTTTATTC
>JAFQPV010000308.1 GCA_017411585.1 Clostridia bacterium
ATGCGATGTGCGGTAAGTTTGCAATGTGCAATGCATTGAGACAAGCCGGCATCAAATATACGCTGACGAAGGAATTTGTTGTGCATCCTGCAAGCGAAAGCTTTCACAAGGATTTAAAGCGCTTCGGCGCGCTCTGCCGCGTTGTTGGCGGTATGCGTTCGGTCAACATCGGTGCCATCGGCGCAAGAACGACTGCATTTAAAACCGTGCGCACAGATGAAATTGCCCTGCAGCGAAAGGGCATCAATGTAGAGGCGTTGGATTTGAGCGAGGTATTTGCCAGAATGCGCGCTGTATCCGACCAAGATATGCTGGAGAAGAAGGCAATCATCAACGAAGTCACTTCTTTTAAAAATTATCCGGAAGAAAAGCTCAATTCCCTTGCAAGACTACAATATGTATTAGAAGATATTATTAAACAATTTGACCTTGATGCCGTTGCCATCCGCTGCTGGAATGAATTTCAGATGGAATTCGGCATTGCACCATGCATCTGCCTCGGTCTGTTAAATGAAATGGGCATTCCTGCTGCGTGCGAGCTGGACATCAACAATGCCGTAATGATGCGCGCACTCTCGCTTGCATCGGACGGTCCTTGTATGCTGCTCGACTGGAACAACAACTACGGCGAAGATAAAAACAAAAATATCGCCTTCCACTGCGGTCCGTGTGCACCATCCTCGTTAGAGGGCAAAGGCGAAATCATCGAGCATCTGATGTTTAAAAAGACCTTTGGCGACGGCACGGGTATCGGCGTAAATAAAGGACAGATTCGCTCCGGCGATGTGACCTTCGGCACATTAAAAACAGAGGACGGCAAGCTCTTCAGCATCTGTGCCGACGCGAAGTTTACGGACGATGAAATCGAGGAAGAATTCTTTGGCTGCGGCAAGGTCGTTGAAAAGGAAAACATCGACAATGTATCCAACTATCTTGCAAGAAACGGCTATAAGCACCACATCGGCTTTGTTTACGGGCATTATGCCGATGCCGTAAAGGAAGCACTCGAATACTATCTTGAAATTGAAACGGAGGTATTATAATTATGAATAAACTTGGTATTTTTATGAATTTCTGGGAAAAGAATTGGGACGCTGACCACGCAAAATACATCAAAAAGGCGGCAAAAATCGGCTTTGATGTTTTGGAATTTCAGGCGCAGCCGCTTTTGGAAATGAGCAAAGGGCATATGCGCGATTTAAAAAAGCTTGCTGACGAGGTTGGCATCGAGCTCACCTACAGCTTAGGCTTAGACCGCGCCTACGATGTATCTTCTCCGGACGAGAAAATCCGTCTCGGCGGCGTAGACTACTTAAAGCGCATTGTAGAGTGCATCGGCTATATGGATGGCACCCTGCTCTCCGGCGTAAGCTATGCCGGCTGGGGTACGCCTTCGTATGTTATGGATGATAAGCGCCCGCTTTGGGAAAACAGCATAAAGAGCATGCGCGAAATCATCAAAACCGCCGAAGACAACGGCGTAACCTACTGCGTAGAAGCGGTAAACCGCTTCGAAGGCTGCCTGATTAACACAGCAGCGGAGGCACTTGCCTACGCGGACGAAATCGACAGCAAAAACATCGGCGTGCTTTTAGACACCTATCATATGAATATAGAAGAAACAAGCATCGGTGATGCCATCCGCTTGGTCGGTGATCGCCTCACCAGCTTCCACACAGGCGAAAACAACCGTACCGCGCCGGGCAAGGGTCATCTCGATTGGGATGAAATCTTCGGTGCGCTCAAAGATATTGACTACAAAAACCGCATCGTTTCTGAGCCGTTTGTAATGCAGGGCGGCGAGGTTGGTCGTGACATCAAGGTGTTCCGCGATTTAATTGATAATCCGTCCGAGGCACGCATTGACGAGGAAGCAGCTTATCTTTTGAATTTTGAAAAGGAAATGCTTAAAAAATATGGTCTCGCATAAGAAACCGTGCTATAATGATTTATATAAGGAACG
>JAFQPV010000309.1 GCA_017411585.1 Clostridia bacterium
AAAAAAACAATTTAGAAACCACATTTCCACTGGACAGAAAGCGCAAAAAGGATTATACTGAAAGTAACCAAGTAAGGCTACAGTTAGGTGCTTTTGACGATGATGCGGTGGCAGATGCAGCGGTGAATTACCTTTACGACAAAGGGAATCAAAGCAAAACGCAAGCTTTTTTGCAAAACAACGGTTTTCCGTCGGCGCAGGACAGAGCGTTTAACGAGCAGTTGTATGGTGCGCAGGAAGAACAAAGGTGGATGCGTGATTTTCTGAAAAACAGAACGTATGCCATTATGACACCTACGCTTCCAAATGAAAATGACCGCGCATTTTTGCACGGTCTTATGGGCGAAAAAGAAGGAGAACGCGATTATCAGAAGCAGATAAACGATGCAAATCGTGCACAAAGTGACTTGCTAAGCACTTTCCGTGACACACAGTTTGAGAGTAGCTTAAAGCCGTCTGTACCCAAAAGGGAAGCTTTGCCAGAGATAAAGCTTGAAACGGATGATATTTTTCAAAAGACAAATGAAGCCGAACATCTTGCTGTCTTCAAACCGATTCAAAAGGATAATACAGCACAAACTTTTGAGGATAAAAAGTTTCCATCGGGTATAAAAAACAGTTTCGATGCGTTTGAGGTGGTTAATCCGATGCGGCAGGTGGCGCTAAATAAGGCTAAAGGGAAAAGTGCAACTCAAAGTACTGGTGAGGTTTATTATGAAGGGAATAGAGGCTGTATTAATGGGCAAGGCAGCAATCCTGGGGTCAAAGATTTGTATTATGGAAAGGACACCATTGCTAATAATGGGTGTGAATTGTTGGCTGTTTATAATGCAATGACTTTAAAGGATAAGAAACCGAAGTTTAAAGAATTGATTAAAGTTGCAGAAACAACAAACGGCGTTATGTGGTTCGATGGACGATTTGGTAGCCATCCAGACCAATTAGGAAAACTTTTTGATCATTATGGAATAGGATACACGTCTACGACTCAAAAGGATAAGTTCAATAATCTTTTGGAAGATGGCGGTATATATGTTATATCGACTTGGAATCCGGGTGCGCTTACGATTCACACGGTGGCATTTTCGTGTGATAGTGAGAATAATATCATTGTGTACAATAGATATAATACTGCTGTAAAACCATATAAGTATGAGTCTACCGGACAACAAACGGGCTTGGATTTATTTTTAAAAGAATGCGGAAAAGAAATTATTATGTATAAACTTAAATAGACTTACGAAAGTAGGGGAGTATGATGAAAAAATGGATTTGGATACTACTGCCGATAATTATCATAGGATTGCTTGTTTATTTTATTGCAACAATTAATGTTTATACCGGAAGTAGCTCTTCGTTCTTTTATTCCGCATTTGAAGAAAAACACAGTGAATGGGAATGCAAGAAGTTTAACTTGAGGGCAACTGTTCCTCCGCATGATGAGTGTGCATTGGTCAAAATCGAAGATTGCAATACAGGGGAAATATATATACTCCTCGCGTTGGGAGATTTTAAGGGAGAGTTGTATCGTTTTCCGAAAGATGCAACCATTCCTGCGCAATTACAAGCTTTAGATGAAATGATGGGCGAACGGCTATGTGTCGTGAGCGTCAAGCACAAACGATGGTTTGAAACAGTATATGAATTGGATTTGTATGGTGTCGATAAAAAGTGTTGGTACATGCCCGGAACAAGCACGATCCGGTTTCGGAGAGTGAAAGATTAAGCAGAGAGGGGCGGCTTTTTAGCTGCTCCTTTTCTGCGGTTTTGCAAAGGGAAAGCTTATATTATTGTGTCTAAGAGCAGACCGGTAGGTGCGTATAATAAGAGCGGCGTATACCATATTGTTTTTGAGGCATCAATCGTATGAATATTTAAAAATGAACCAATCCCTGAAAAATATTTAAAAAATTTCATTTTTCTTTGCGTTATGTATTGACTTTTTTGATTTTATATGTAAAAATAAATAGGGGTGAAACGTTTGCGAGTAATAGGCGGAAACAAACGCGGTTTGAAGCTGTTCGATTTTGAGGGTGACAGCGTCAGACCTACGACGGACAGAGTCAAGGAAAACATATTTAATATCATCGGTCCGTACATTTCCGGGACAAGCGTTCTTGATTTATTTGGCGGTACAGGTGCTCTTTCGGTAGAAGCGCTCAGCCGCGGTGCAGAAAAAGCGACCGTGTGCGATATGGCGGACAGCTCGCTTGCTTTAATCAAAAAGAATTTGGAAAAGGCAGGCTATAGCGCGCAGGCACAGGTGCTGAAGACGGATGCGATTGCATACATTTCGTCTGCAGCGCAAAGCTTTGATGTACTGTTTATCGACCCACCGTATAATTCGGATTTGCTCGAGCGTGCGCTTGCAGCGATTGCAAAAAATCCGAAGATTTGCCCTGAAGGCATTATCGTGTGTGAGCGCGATTACGAAAAAGAATTGCCGCATCTTTCCGGTTTAACGGTTTTGAAAGATAAAAAATACGGCAGAGTGCAGATTTTGGTCTTGGAAGTCCCCAAGTGAAAGCTGCAAATAAACTTTTGAGAAAATGAGAATGGGGGATATAGAAAATGGAAGTTCTTGAGCTGATTGATATGCTTGAAGATGTTGTGGATAAGGCTTTTGGTATACCGTTAATCGGTAAGGCAATTATGGACCGCGACGAACTTCTCGATTTGATTGAAGAAATCCGCATTAACCTGCCGGATGATTTGAAGCAGGCAAAATGGGTAAAGGATGAGCGCCAGCGTATTTTAGACGATGCTAACAAAGAGGCTGCATCGATTATTAAACTTGCAGAGGAAAAGATGGCATCCTTGATTGATGACCATGAAATCACACAGCGCGCGTATGCACAGGCAAACGAAATCGTTTCCGGTGCGCAGAACAATGCGCGTGAAATCCGCATGAGTACAAAGCAGTATGTGGATGATCATATGGCAAACCTGGAATCGAAGCTGGAGAAGATGATTTCGACAGTGCGCGAAAACAGAAGCGAGCTCAAAAAATAAGTTGAGTTTTATAAGACCGCATGTGCACGCAGGGGAACTGCTGTGTCCGCGCGGTCTTTTTTGCTTCTAATATGCGAAAAAACCTCATAAAAAACTTGTAAAAGCTAAATAAATATAGTATAATAATCTAGATATGGCATTTTTGCCAAAATCCTATGTGTTTCTTGGCATTTTAAGGAAGGGAAAAGAAATGAAATATATTGTAATTCTCGGTGACGGCATGGCGGACACGCCGGTGGAGGCGCTCGGCGGCAAAACACCGCTGGAGGTTGCGAAAAAGCCGGTGATGGACAAGCTGGCATCTATGGGCGAGATGGGCATGGTGAAAACTGTGCCGGACGGCACCAGCCCGGGCAGTGACGTGGCAAACTTATCGGTACTTGGCTACAATCCGCTGGAGGTATATACAGGGCGTTCACCTTTGGAGGCAGTGTCCATTGGTGTAGCGCTTTCGGATACGGATGTTACATACCGCGTAAATACCGTAACGCTTTCGGATGAAGAGGCGTATGAAGATAAAACGATGGTGGACTACTCGAGCGATGAAATCACCTCGGCAGAGGGTGCACAGCTGATGCAGGCAATGAACGAAGCCTTTGCAAATGAGCGTATTCATTTTTATGCCGGTACGAGCTATCGAAATCTGATGGTGGAGCACAAGGGTAAAACAGGGTGCACACTTACACCGCCGCACGACATTTCATCGCGCGTGATTGGCGCGCATCTGCCGAAGGGTGCGGACTACCTTTTGGACATGATGAAGAAAAGCTATGACATCTTAAAGAATCATCCGGTAAACCTTGACCGTGTAAAGCGTGGACTTCATCCGGCAAACTCCATTTGGTTTTGGGGCGAGGGAACAAAGCCGGGTGTGACGAACTTTAAAGAGAAATATGGGGTAGACGGCGCGATGATCAGTGCGGTTGACCTTTTGAAGGGTATCGGCTACAGTGCCGGTATGGAGGTCATTGAAGTTGAAGGCGCAACCGGTAATGTGGATACCAATTTTGAAGGCAAGGCAAAGGCAGTTTGCGATGCGTTGCTCGGCGGTAAGAATTTTGCATATTTGCACGTTGAGGCGGCAGATGAATGCGGTCACCGCGGCGAAATGGATAATAAAGTTCTGTCTATTGAGAAATTGGATGCAGCCCTCGGCAGCATCATCGAGTGCATGGAAAAGGCAGGCGAAAGCTACAGCATTTTGCTTATGCCGGACCATCCGACACCGCTTGCAACGCGCACACATGCATCTGATGCAGTGCCGTATGTGATTTACAGAAGTGATGCCCCGAAGGAAAAGGGCAATTTGCGCTATACGGAAAAGGATGCACAGAGCACCGGTATATATGAGCCGGTAGGCTACAAGCTGATGGATAAATTTTTGAATTAAGTATAATGCAATTTTAAAGGAGGAAACGGCGTGCAAAGCAAAACGTTGAAGGTTTTGACAATCATTGTATGTGTCATATTAATCTGCGGCTTGGCGTATTTTGTGATGCCGACACTTTTGGTCGGGCTTGCGCCGTTTGTGATTGCCTATTTTTTAAGCCTCGCGCTAGAGCCGCTGATTCGACTCTTAAATGAAAAAATGCGCTTGCCGCGCTCTATTGCAGCGTGCATCTGTACGGTGCTTGCGGTTGGTATCATCGGTGGTTTTTTAACCTGGGTGATTTGGCAGCTGTGGACACAGGTGATTGAGCTGGCAGATAAGTGGCCGGAGTTATATGCAGCATCCAGGGATTATTTGACAGAGGCGTTTGCAGGCTGGAGCGGCTATTATGATTCGCTGTCGCCGCAGGTGCAGTCGTATATTGATTATGGTGTTGAAGAGGCGCGCAGCGGATTAACGTCTTTGATTTCACCGGTGGCAAACCGCTTGGTTGCATTTGCGAGAGGGCTGGTTGCCGGCGTGCCGTCAGCGATTATTTTTGTAATTGTAACGTTTCTTGCGTGCAATTTTATGTGCTCGGAAAAAAAGAAGCTGCGTGCGCTGTTTGCGCGTGTTTTCGGGATGAAGGTGCTTACACGCATTTCAAATATTTGGCATGACTTAAAATCCGCACTTGGCGGCTATGTGAAAGCGCAGCTTTCCATTATGTGTGTCTCTTGTGTGATTTTGTTAATCGGCTTTAGCATCGCCGGTGTGCCGTTTTCGCTGTTGTTGGCATTTGTAGTCGCATTTTTGGATGCGCTGCCCGTATTCGGTTCCGGTCTTGTGTTAATCCCGTGGTCGCTTGTATCACTTTTGCAGCAGGATTATGCGACGATGGCGATCATGCTTGTGATGTACATCACCATTATCATTACAAGACAGATTTTAGAGCCGAGAATTCTGGGTAAGCAAATCGGCGTGCCGCCGCTTTTGACGCTTATGAGCATGTATATCGGTCTGAAAACAATCGGTATATTCGGTATGATTGTGGGACCGGTGCTCGTTTTAATTGTAAAAAATCTGTATGTCGGCGGTGTGTTTGACCACTGGCTGAAAACAGAGGAAAAGATAGAGAAGAAAGAGGAAAGTAATCCGGAAAAAGAGGTGCAAGACCATGAGTAAGGGAAAGTATTATATTACAACGGCGATTGCCTATGCCTCCCGTAAGCCGCATATCGGCAATACGTATGAGGTCATTTTGACAGATGCCATCGCGCGTTTTAAAAGAAAAATCGGTTATGATGTTTATTTCTTGACCGGCACGGATGAGCACGGTCAGAAGATTCAGCAGATTGCAGAGGAAACCAATGTTACACCGCAAAAGTATGTAGATGGTGTTGCCGGCGAGATTCGCGGCATCTGGGATTTGGTGAATGCTTCCTATGACGGCTTTATCCGCACGACGGATGACCGCCACGAAGAGGTTGTAAAAAAGATTTTTAAAAAGCTCTACGATCAGGGCGATATCTATAAAAGTGAGTATGAAGGTATGTACTGCGTGCCGTGTGAGTCATTCTTCACATCCTCGCAGCTCGTGGACGGCTGCTGCCCGGACTGCGGCAGACCTGTAACGCCGACCAAGGAGGAAGCATACTTCTTTAAAATGAGCAAATACCAGGATCGCTTGATGCGCTACATCGAGGAGCATCCTGAGTTTATACAGCCGGAGAGCCGCAAGAAGGAAATGGTAAACAACTTCTTAAAGCCGGGTCTTTCGGATTTGTGTGTATCGCGCTCCACATTTACATGGGGTATTCCGGTTGAGTTTGACCCGGGTCACGTAATCTATGTGTGGATTGATGCGCTTACAAACTACATCAGTGCGATCGGCTATGACCCGGATGGTAACCATTCGGATTTGTACAAAAAGAACTGGCCGGCAGATGTACACATCATCGGTAAGGATATTTTAAGATTCCATACGATTTACTGGCCGATTATCTTAATGGCACTCGGTGAGCCGCTGCCGAAGCAGATTTTCGGTCATCCGTGGCTGCTTGCCGGCAAGGATGAGAAGATGAGTAAGTCGCTTGGCAACGTAATGTATGCTGACGATTTGGCAGAGCACTTCGGTGTGGATGCTGTGCGTTACTACGTACTGTCCGAAATGCCGTTTGCTGCAGACGGTACAATCACATATGAAACCATCATCAGCCGTTTCAATTCTGATTTGGCAAATACCCTCGGTAACCTCGTGAACCGTACGGTAACAATGGTGGATAAGTATTATGATAAAAAGCTTTATGCGCCTGAGGTGCGTGAGGCGGTGGATGATGAGTTGAAGGCCTTTGCGGAAAATACCGTAAAGGAAGTGGAAGAAAAGATGGAGGAGCTGCGCGTAGCCGATGCGCTGGAAGCAATTATCTCGCTTGCACGTCGCTCGAACAAATACATCGACGAAACTGCTCCATGGGCTCTTGCAAAGGACGAGGCAAACAGCGACAGACTCAAGACCGTACTCTACAACCTGGTAGAAGCTATCAGATTCATCGGTGTGCTTATCGCTCCGTTTATGCCTGAAACATCAGAAAAAATACTCAATCAGATAAACGCAAAATGCCGTGACTTTGATTCTACCGAAGCCTTCGTACAGAACAACGAAATCTCTGTTAGCGAAGCTACACCTCTCTTTGCACGTCTTGACGAAGCAAAGAAGCTTGAAGAAGTGGCAAACGACATCTTCAAGCCTGTAGAAGAAGCAAAAGAGGAAGAACCGGAAGAAGAAAAGGTACCGGAAATCACCATAGACGATTTTGCCAAGGTTCAGCTCAAGATTGGTAAGGTCCTTGAGTGCAAGCCTGTAGAGGGTGCGAAGAAGCTCCTGGTATCTCAGATAAAGATAGGCAAGGAAGTACGTCAGATAGTATCAGGCATAGCAAGCCACTATTCTCCTGAAGATATGGTAGGCAAAAAGGTTGTGGTTGTTACC
>JAFQPV010000310.1 GCA_017411585.1 Clostridia bacterium
AATAAAATCCGGCATAAAGAGACAGTTGATGATTTGAAAGTTTTGACAGTCGGAATAGCTGTGGTAGCTGCCGTAATCGATGATAAAATAATCTCCTTTTTGCACATGTACGGTTGATTCGCACAGCGTTTGTTCGGCGCAACCGTCTATAACATACACCAGCTCATAAAAATTATGGCTGTGCAGTTCTATGCTCGGTTGGGTCAATGTATGGACATTGATTTTATGCTTGCTGAGTCTTTGATTGTCCAAAGTGTGTGCCATAGGTTAAAATCACCCCTTAAAAATGCGAAAAAATGTAAAAATCCAGTATAGATTTATTATATAGTGTGTTATATAATAAAGTCAACAAGTAAATGCAGAAGGGGGAATTTTCTATGCTGTATAAAAAGAATGCGGAAAAAGCATTGTCCGCGGAATTATTCGAAAATCCGACCAGCGAGTATCGCGCTACACCATTTTGGAGCTGGAACTGCAAATTGAGCGAGGATTTGCTGCGCCGCCAGATTGGGTATTTGCAGGAGATGGGCTTCGGCGGCTTTCATATGCATTCGCGCGTGGGTATGTCGTCGGAATATCTTGGCGAGGAGTTTATGGCGAATGTGCGCGCCTGCGTGGATGAAGCGGAAAAGCGAAATATGCTTGCCTGGCTTTATGACGAGGACAAGTGGCCGTCCGGCTTTGCAGGCGGCTATGTAACCAAAATCCCGAAATATCGCCAGCGCTTTGTTGCCTTTGCACCGGCGGGCGGCGATGTGCCGGCATTTTTGCCGATGGAGGAAGCGATTGAAAAGGGCGAGGCGTATTACATTACAAGCTATGACATTGTTTTGAATGCAGATGGTACGCTTCAGTCGTATACGCAAATTGCAGCGGATACTAATGCGCAGGGCGACAAATGGGTTGTGTACTGCGCAGTACCGGCAAAGCGCGGCTGGCATAACGGCTACACTTATGCGGATTTGTTTAACAAAGAAGCGGTAGACAAGTTTATAGAAATCACCTATGAGGCGTATAAAAAAGAGGTTGGCGACAAGTTCGGCGATTTAGTGCCTGCAATTTTTACGGATGAGCCGCAGTTTAACCGTAAGCAAACCTTGCCGTATGCGACAAGCAAGGAGCAGGTCACCCTGCCGTGGACACCGCTACTGCCGGAAAAGTTTAAAGACTATACCGGCGAGGATGTTTTAGAAAAGCTACCGGAGCTTTTCTGGGATTTGCCGGCGGGGAAGGTATCGCGCTTCCGCTATCTGTACCACGATTTTATTGCAGAGCTGTTTACCTCGACCTATGTGGACACCTGCGGTAAGTGGTGCAAGGAAAACGGGCTTATGTTTACCGGGCATATGAATGAGGAGCCGAGCCTGATGTCGCAGACGGCGGCAATCGGCGAAGCGATGCGCAATTACAGAAGCTTTCAGCTGCCGGGCATTGATATGCTTTGCGGCTGGAGAGAATATACAACGGCAAAGCAGGCACAGTCTGCGGCGCACCAATACGGCGCAGAGGGCGTGCTCTCCGAGCTGTACGGCGTAACGAACTGGGATTTTGACTTCAGAGGACATAAGCTCCACGGCGACTGGCAGGCGGCGCTCGGCATCAGCGTGCGCGTACCGCATCTTTCGTGGGTGTCGATGGCGGGTGAGGCAAAGCGCGATTACCCGGCATCGATTAACTATCAGTCCCCGTGGTACAAGGAATATAAATATGTAGAGGATCATTTTGCGAGAGTAAATACAGCGCTCACGCGCGGTAAGCCGTCGGTCAAGGTCGGCGTTTTGCATCCGGTGGAGAGCTACTGGCTGCACTGGGGTCCGAGTGAGAACACAAGCGACATCCGCGCAGTAATGCAAGAGCAGTTTGACAACTGCATCGAGTGGCTTTTGTTCGGCACGATTGACTTTGACTATATCTGTGAATCGCAGCTGCCGCAGACCTTCGGCGGCTGTGCAGACGGCAAATTCAATGTCGGTAAAATGGGCTACAGCGCAATTCTGGTGCCGAATATGGAAACGATGCGCCAGACAACCTTGGATGCACTCAAAAAATTCAAAGCAGCAGGCGGTAAGATTATTTTTGCCGGTGCTTGCCCGAAATATATTGATGCAATTGAAAGTGATGGCGCGTTGAGTTTGTACAACGAATGCACAGGCGTCGGCTTTGAGCGCCTTGCGATTTTAAATGCACTCACAGATGAGCGTGATATCGAAATCCGCAACGCGCGCGGCGAAAAGACCGATTCTCTGCTTTACAATATGCGCGAAGAGGAAAACGGCAAGTGGCTCTTTATCGCACGAGGCAGAGAAACCTACGGCGACCGTGTCGAGCACAGAAAGTTTAATGATATCAATGCGCCGGAAACCGAAAATGTGCAGATTAAAATTAAGGGGCATTATACACCGGTACTGTACAACACATTAAGCGGTGAAACAGAGAAAATCCGCTACAGCTACAATGGTGATTGCACCGTAGTGTATCAAAAAATGTACAGCGAGAGTAGCCTGCTTTTATGGCTGGAAAACGGCAAGAGTGATGCATATACTAAGGAAGAGCTTGCGCGTGAGGGCAAGGAAATCATTCTGCGTGGCAAGCACGATTATACCCTCGACGAGCCGAATGTCCTTTTGCTGGATATGGCAGAATTTGCATTAGATGACGGCGCATTTGAGCCGGAGGAGGAAATTTTGCGCCTCGACACGATTTGCCGTAAGCGCATCGGCATTGAAAACAAAGCCGATATGCCGCAGCCGTGGGTGTTTGACGATAAGGATTCGGGGCATACGATTACGCTGCGCATCCGCATCAACTCTGAAATTGAGGTTGAGGGCGCGCACCTTGCCGTTGAGGATGCCGAAAAGCACGAGTTTACCTTCAACGGCGCACCGATTGAGGCAAGAATTGACGGCTACTTTACTGATGAATCCATTAAGACCTTCCCGCTGCCGAAGCTGAAGGTGGGCGAGAATATTTTAACAATCAAGCTCAAGCTCTCCATTCGCTCGAATACGGAATGGTGCTATCTGCTTGGCGATTTCGGCGTAAAGGTCGAGGGTACAGAGTGTACAATTATTCCGCGTGCAAATAAAATCGGCTACGGGCCGCTTATGATGCAGACGATGCCGTTCTATGGTGGAAATGTCACCTATAAAAACGAGATTGAAACACCGGATTGCAATTTGCAGATTCGCGCAACGACCTATAAAGGTGCTGTAGTGAAGGTGTTTGTCGACGGTAAGGATTGCGGCTATTGCGCGTTTGCGCCGTATACCGTGGATGTTAAGGATGTAAAGGCGGGCAAGCATACGATAGAGTTTAAGCTTTTCGGCAATCGTTACAACAGCTTTGCTGCCCTGCACAATAACAATACCTCGCAGACGTGGTTCGGTCCGACCGTATGGCGCACGGCAGGCGATGAGTACAGTTACGAATATCAGCTTAAGGATATGGGTATTTTGGCGGCACCGATTGTGAAGATTATAGAAAAATAAGCATAAAAAAAGAAGGACACATAGAAGGTACTGTTAAGGACAGTAAACGGAGCAGTAAATTTTGCTGCTCCGTTTTTATAATATAAAAACAATTTTTCCGTCACGAATTATGGCTTATATGTTCTTTGTAGTGTACGATGACAATTTGCGACAATAATTGTTTTCTATCTTTTACACATATCGAAATAAAATATGCTTCAGGTGTTGAATACTCATATCATTTTAATCTTGTTGGGTTTCGATTTGGTAAATCCATAAATTCATACTTATTTATTATTTATAAGGTCTTATCTCATCAGTTAATCCGAGAATATAATCAATAGAAACATT
>JAFQPV010000311.1 GCA_017411585.1 Clostridia bacterium
GCGGCAGGTAATCGTCAAATCCTCTAAACCACTGACATCAAGCGTTTTACAAAGTTCAGGGCCCGAGGACTTGTCCGGCGTAAGAATCGAAAAGCATCCGACCTGATTATCCCCCTCTTTTTCGATTTTACACGAGGATTGCAAAGTGTCATTTTTCACATGCGAGCTCCACGGACTGCTTGATGCCTGAAGCACGCTGCCAACTGTATAACGCTCAAAATCCTCAAAAAACAGAACAGTTTCCGTCTCTTCTTCAGCATAGATTATCGGCATAAAACAAAGAATCATGCTCAAACACAGCATGCTTGCAACAAGCTTTTTCATAACATACCTCCGACTACTTAATAATTAAATTTTAACATTTTTCACATATGGTGTCAACAAAAGAAAAAGGCTACGGAAATTTCCGTAGCCTGTATTCATTCTATCATTCCTTTTCCAAAGCAAGTGTTCTTGTTGTAAGATCACATACCTCAGCCGGACCGTAGTACTGGATTGCACCCGGATAGGTGTACGAGGTTTCGATTGCCCAGGTATCTCTGTTTGCCTCAAAGAACTTAAACGGCTTACCGTCAAGCTCGACAAGTGCCTTTTTGATAACCGGCTTATCCTCACCGTGTCTTCTTTCGATGTTCATCATTTTTGTAATCGGCATACCGCCTGCAACCCACTCCGTCGCCGGCTTGGAAAGGTTGGAAATCTTAGAAAGATAACCGTTGTAGCCGTACTGAATGAGCATAAATGCGTTGTAGCCGAGCGAGTAGCAATAGTCAGCGTCGAAGTTCGACGGGAATGCACATCTGCCCTCATAACCGAGGAAGTGATGCAGTGCAGAGAACTTACCCTTATATTCGCCAGTTGCCTTCTTTGCAGCAAGCTTATCTGCAACAAGTGCGGAGAACAGCTTTTCGGACTCAATAAGCGAAACCTGAACGTTGCCGTGCGGGTCTCTCTCCAAGAACAGCTGCTGCTGAATGCCCTGCGGCAGAATTGCAAACACATCCATAGAAGCCTTTGTAAGACCCTTTTCGATGAAAGCATACTTGTCTGCCCATGTCGGAAGCGCGTTAAACTCTGCTGCCTTGTTGCCTGCCAAAAGCTCATTGATTTCAGCAATTAAAACGGAGAATTCCGGAACGAATTCTACAACACCCTCCGGGATAATTGCTACACCAAAGTTCATACCCTTTGCAGCTCTTGCAAGTACAGCATCTGCAATATAATCTGCAATCTGAGAAAGCGACATCTTCTTTTCGGCAACCTCTTCGGACACGAGGCAGATGTTCGGCTGTGTCTGCAGTGCGCACTCAAGTGCAACATGGGATGCAGAACGACCCATTACCTTAACAAAGTGCCAATATTTCTTCGCAGAGTTTGCATCTCTTTCGATGTTACCAATTAATTCACTGTATGTCTTCGTTGCAGTGTCAAAACCGAAGGAGCACTCGATGTCCTCGTTTTTGAGGTCACCATCGATGGTCTTCGGACAGCCAATAACCTGCACACCGGTATTATTTGCTGCAAAATACTCAGCAAGTACGGCTGCGTTTGTGTTCGAGTCGTCACCACCGATGATGACAACCGCTGTGATGCCATGCTTCTTGCAAACCTCAGCAACAACTGCAAACTGCTCGTTTGTCTCCAACTTTGTTCTACCGGAACCGATGATATCAAAACCGCCTGTATTTCTGTACTGGTCGATGTATGCATCGTCAAAAATGATATAGCTGTCTTCCAAAAGGCCGCTCGGACCACCCTTGAAGCCGTACAGCTCATTTGCCGGGTTGGTAGACTTCAACGCATCATAAAGACCGCAAATAACGTTATGACCGCCCGGTGCCTGACCGCCGGAAAGGATAACGCCAACCTTCTGCACCTTAGCTTCAGATGTATTCTGACCCTTCTTAAACACAACTTCCTTTTTGCCGTAAGTGTTCGGGAACAGCGCCTGAATCTTTTCGCAATCGGCTACGCTCTTTGTCTCGGCGCCTTCGGAAACGCTGATTTCAGCGATACCGCCTCTGAGCATCTGCGGCAGCTTTGGTGTGTATTCATATCTTGCCTTTTGTAATGGTGAAATTTTCATGATAATACTCCTTTGTTCAAAATATAACAATATTATAATACAATTAAACAAAAAGGTAAAGAGTTATTTTGAAAAGAATTTCATTTTTTTACCTTGCAAAGTTATTGTTTCATTTTTTTACTTTATTATTACAGAAAGAGGCTGCGCAAAATCGCACAGCCTCCCCTTTTTACTTACCGATATACCATTTCTTAGTTCCTTTATTCTGTATGTGATTTAATGCCTCGCCGAAACGCTGGAAGTGCACTACTTCACGTGCGCGTAAAAACTTGATTACATCGCTGACATCCGGGTCATCGGAAAAGCGCAGAATATTGTCATAGGTTGCCCTCGCCTTCTGCTCGGCAGCCAAGTCCTCCGTCAAATCCGTAATCGGATCGCCGGAAACCGCAAAGCTGATGGCATTAAACGGATACCCCGCGGCATCGACCGGATATACCCCGCGTCCGTGGTCGATAAAATACTGTGCAAGCGGACTGTTCTCAATCTGTCCCGTTGTTGCATTCTTTGCAAGCTGACGTACCAGCGTACCAACGATTTCGAGGTGCGCAAGCTCCTCCGTGCCGATGTCCGTAAGTAAAGATTTTGAAATTTCATCCGGCATAGAGAAACGCTGCGACAAATAGCGCATCGATGCGCCCAGCTCACCGTTCGGTCCACCGTACTGACTTACA
>JAFQPV010000312.1 GCA_017411585.1 Clostridia bacterium
AGGTTCCGGTCGTTTATGTACAGGATACGCGTCTTGCACTTGCACAAATGTCGAAGGTCTACTATGACAGACCGGACGAGAAAATGAAAATCATCGGCGTAACAGGCACAAACGGAAAGACAACCGTTACGTATTTGATTAAGCATATTTTAGAGCAGAATGGTGCAAAAGTAGGCTTGATTGGCACGAATCAGAACATGATTGGTGCGCAGGTTTTAGAAACAGAGCGAACAACGCCGGAATCAAAGGAGCTTTATGCCATGTTTGCCGATATGGCGCAGGCGGGCTGCACTCATGTGGTGATGGAGGTGTCGAGCCACGCGCTGGAGCTTTCCCGCGTGGGTGGTATTCGCTTTGCGGTGGGTTTATTTACGAACCTAACGCAGGACCATCTTGATTTTCACGGTGATATGGAAAGCTATTATCTTGCGAAAGCAAAGCTGTTTTCAGTTTGTGAAAAAGCAGTAATCAATATAGACGATGCCTATGGCGCGCGTATGGCAAAGCTTGCACCGTCTGTGTTGACGTATTCGATTGATGCAGTGTCGGATTTGCAGGCATCGGAGATTGAGATTTCAGCAAAAGGTGTGCTTTACGATGCAAAGCTGCATGAAGAGATGACTTCAGTGCATATTGCAATTCCGGGTAGATTTTCAGTATACAACTCTTTGGCAGCGCTTGGCTGCGCCGTGCAGCTCGGCATAGATATCGATGCTGCCGTACGTGCACTTTTGACGGCGAAGGGTGTCAAGGGCAGAGCAGAGGTTGTACCGACAGCGACGAATTATACGGTGCTGATTGACTATGCACACACGCCGGACGGACTGGAAAACATTATTTCGACGGTGAATGAATTTAAAACGGCGCGTGTGATTACGGTGTTTGGCTGCGGCGGCGACCGCGACCGCACAAAGCGTCCGCTTATGGGCGAGACAGCGGCGCGGCTTTCGGATTTTGTGGTGGTGACCTCGGACAATCCGCGTACGGAGAATCCGGAGGCGATTATTGACGATATTATGCCGGGTGTGCTTAAAACGGACTGTCCGTATGTGCGCATCACAAGCCGCAAGGATGCCATTGCCTATGCCTTGAAGCATGCGCAGGAAGATGACATCATTGTGCTTGCGGGTAAGGGGCATGAAACGTACCAAATTTTGAACACGGGCAAGATTCACTTCGATGAACGCGAGGTTGTGGCAGAGCTTTTGAATAACGAGTAAAGAAGGCGACAGCGAATGAACGCTTTAAGTGTACAGCAGGTTTTAGAAGCGACGGGCGGCATCTTGGTGTGCGGCAATCCGTCCCAGAATTTTTCGGGGATTACAACCGATTCGCGCAATGTGGCATATGGCGCATTGTTTATTCCGTTTGCGGGCGAAACCTTTGATGCGCATGATTTTGTAGACAGCGCGCTCAAAAGTGGTGCCGGCGGTGTTTTAACGCACAAGGATTTGAATTTGAGCACCGAGAGCGCAGTGATTCGTGTGCAGGATACCAAGAAGGCATACGGCGATATTGCGCGCTATTATAAAAATGTTATTGCACCGAAAACGGTTGCCATTACGGGGTCGGTTGGAAAAACGACCACGAAGGATATGGTGGCGTGTGTTTTGGCAACGCAGTTTCGTTTGACGGCAACGGAAAAAAATTATAACAACGAAATTGGCGTACCGAAAACGCTTTTGAGCTTAAAGCCGGATGACGAGGTGGCGGTAATCGAGATGGGCATGAATCATTTCGGGGAAATCAGATATCTTTCCTCCATTGTGCGTCCGGATGCGGCAGTCATCACAAATATTGGAATGTCGCATATAGAAAACTTAGGCTCGCAGGAAGGTATTTTAAAAGCAAAATTGGAGGTTTTGGAATACTTAAGCGAGGATGGCGTTCTGTTTGTGAATGGGGATGATGCGCTTTTATCGGGCGTGAAAGCGCCGCGCAAAATTGTCCGTTTTGGCATTAAAGATGAAAGCTGCGATTATGTTGCAACGCAAATCTGTTCTGGCAGCGAAGAAATTGAATTTGATGTTGCGCATAAGCGTAAAAAGGCGCACGTGCATCTGCGCGTACCGGGCGAGCACAATGTATATAACGCACTTGCAGCCATTGCTGTTGGTGAGTATTTCGGGCTTACGCTTGCGCAAGCCGCAAAGGGCGTGGAAAAGTTTGTGCCCGGTGATAAGAGAATGAATATCATCAAAACAGAACGTTTTGTGATTTTAAACGATTGCTATAATGCATCGCCTGCTTCGATTGAGGCAGCAGTGCAGGTGCTTTGCGGACTGGAAAGCAGCAGAAAGGTTGCTATTTTGGGCGATGTGAAAGAGCTTGGCGACTTTGCACCGGCGGCGCACGGGAAAATCGGTAAGGCGGTCGGCCGTGCCGGTGTGGATATGGTGATTGCCATTGGTGACAATGCTAAATTTGTGTGCCGCGGCGCAGAGGAAGGCGGCATTACAAAAGAAAACATTCATGGATTCAAAACGCGTCAGCAGGCGATAGAGGCATTGCCGAATTTGATGCAGAGCGGGGATGCTGTTTTGGTAAAGGCATCGCGCGCGATGCAGCTGGAGCATGTGACAGAGGCGCTTAAAGAACTGTAAAGGAGAAGCGGGTTATGCTAATTAAAGAATTATTCATCACTTCGGGTATCGCAGCTGCAATTGCATTTTTAATTGCAGCCCTGGTAGGTCCTGTATTGATTCCGTTTTTGCATAGACTTAAGTTTGGGCAGGAAATTCGCGAGGAGGGACCGAGCTGGCACCAAAAAAAGAGCGGTACACCGACGATGGGTGGCATCATCTTTATCCTGGGTGCTTGTGTTGCGGCATTGATTTGTGCGCGTGATAACGCGATGTATAGTGTGCTTTTGTGCAGCTTGTGCTTTGGTATTGTCGGCTTTGCGGATGATTTTATTAAAGTAATATTAAAGCGCAATCTTGGCTTGCGTTCCTTGCAAAAGCTTGTTTTGCAGATTGCGGTTTCGGTTGTATTTGTTGTGGTGATATATCGAAGCGGTATGATTGACAGCAAGTTGATTCTGCCGTTTACCGATTGGCAGCTGCCCCTTGGCATTTTCTATATTCCGGCAGCCGTGTTTATTATGGTTGGTTTTACCAATGCCGTAAATCTGACAGACGGCTTAGACGGACTTGCTGCTTCGGTCACTGCGGTGGTCTGCTTGTTTATTGCTGTGGCGGCATATTTAAAAGGACAGCTGACGCTGTGCGTATTTTCGGTGGCGTTGTTTGGCGGTCTTCTGGGATTTTTGTTGTATAACCGCCATCCGGCGAAGGTATTTATGGGTGACACCGGCTCTCTGTTTTTGGGCGGATTTGTCAGTGCGGCGGCAATTCTATTAAAAATGCCGGTGATTTTTGTGCTGGCAGGTTTTATCTATGTAGCAGAGGATTTGTCGGTTGTATTGCAGGTTGCAAGCTTTAAACTGACCGGCAAGCGAATTTTTAAAATGAGTCCGATTCATCATCATTATGAGATGTGCGGTTTAAAGGAAACACAAATTGTATTTCGTTTTTGCGCTGTAACGGTGCTTTGCTGTATTGTTGCAGTATTGTCCATTTTGTAAGATTTTATTTTTGAAAATTTAAGGAGGTTTTGCCATGCCACAGACGAATAGAGCATATAAGGCGCAAGTGCGCACGCAAAGACAGAATAGCAATGTTGTTCGTCTGCGCAGTGCAAAATCGAAAAAGAATAAACAATCCGGCGCGGCGCGTGCGCCCCAAAAACGCACACCGGCAAGCACTTCTTCGGGACTTTTGCAGGCGATTAGCGGTGGCAAGCGTTTAAAGCCGATGGACAAAACGCTTTTGCTTGTTATTATTATATTGGTTGTATTCGGTTTAGTGATGGTATTTTCTGCGAGTGCACCATCGGCGAGTGCGTATCAGAATAATCCGTATCACTACATTGTGCGTCAGGCAATTTTTGCCGTGATGGGCTTGGTTGCGATGTTCTTCTTTTCTATGTTTGACTATCACAAGCTCGGGAAAATGGCGCTTTGGATTTTGGGTGGTGCGCTTCTTTTGCTGCTTGCGGTTTATATTCCGGGCATCGGTATTGTGCGTAATAACGCGCGCCGATGGTTAAACTTAGGATTTTCCACCTTACAGCCGTCCGAGGTTGTAAAGGTTGCATTGATTATTTATTTCGCATATAGCTTGAGCAATTTAAAGGAGCGCATTAAGGAGTTTAAAACCGGACTTTTGCCGCAGCTCATCGTGTTGGGTGTGTTTGCACTGCTTTTGATGGCAGAGCCGCATCTGAGTGCGACAATGATTATTGGTATGACCACGGTGATTATGCTGCTGGTGGCAGGTGCGCGTATTGCGCATTTTGTCGGCTTGGCAGTCCCGGTTGCGTGTGCAGGTATCTTTTATATTATGAAAAATCCGTATCAGCTGGAACGTATTGTTACGTTCTTGGATCCATTTGCTGACCCATCGGATACAGGCTTTCAGGTGGTTAACTCGCTATATGCCATAGGTTCCGGCGGCATATTCGGTTTGGGCCTCGGTCAAAGCAGACAGAAGTATTTGTATTTGCCGGAGCCGCAAAATGATTTTATTTTCGCCATTGTATGTGAAGAGCTCGGCTTGGTTGGCGCGCTGATGGTGCTGTTTCTGTTTGCGTGTCTGATTTGGAAGGGTTATCGCACGGCGATGACAGCGCCCGATTTATTCGGTTCACTTTTGGCAACCGGTATTACCTCGCTCGTAGCGTTGCAGGTGCTGATGAATGTGGCGGTTGTTACCTCATCCATGCCGGCAACCGGTGTGGCACTGCCGTTTTTCAGCTACGGCGGTACCTCACTGATGATTTTGCTTTGCTGTATGGGTATTTTGTTAAACATTTCCAGACAAACGGTTGCAAAACCGTCGGACAGTGCAAAAATCTGAGCATTGTGATGTCATAGGAGGCATAAATATGAGAATTTTATTGGCAGGCGGCGGTACGGCAGGACACATTAATCCTGCACTCAGTATTGCAGATCAGGTGCGGTTGCACGATCCGGATGCTGAAGTTTTGTTTGTCGGTAAGCGCGGCAACATGGAAGAAAAGCTGGTTACCAAGCGCGGCTACGCGATTGATTTTATAGAGATAGAGGGCTTTAAGCGTTCGCCGCTGAAAAACATCCGCGTGGTGTTTAAAACTTTGAAGGCGATTGCGCAGAGTAAAAAAATTATCAAGAAATTCCGTCCGGATGTTGTGGTGACGACGGGCGGTTATGTCAGCGGTCCGGTGATGGTTGCGGCGCACCAATCAGGGGTTCCGTCGCTGATTCATGAATCCAATGTGTATCCGGGTGTTGCTGTAAAGATGGCAGCGCGCACGGCGACGCGTATTGCGGTCAGTTTTGATAAAACGCGCGAGCTGATTGCGCAGAAGGAGAAATGCATCAAAACAGGAAACCCGGTGCGCGCAGAAATTTTGGAAACCACGCGCGAGCAAGCGCGAAAGGCACTGCGCATTAAGGATAAGCCGCTTGTGTTGGTCTTTGGCGGCAGCCTTGGCGCACAGAAGCTGAATGAAGCAGTGCTCGGTTATATTGAAAATATTCAGAATGCAGAAAACGTGCAGCTGATTTTCGGTACGGGTGAGCGCAATTATGCAGAGGTTATGGGTGCGCTTTCCGAAAAGCAAATCAATGTGCCGGAATGTGAGCATATTAAGGTGCTCCCTTATATCTACAATATGAATGAGGCGATGGCTGCGGCGGATGTTGTGATTTCGCGTGCCGGTGCAATTACACTTGCGGAGCTGATGGCACTCGGTAAGCCGTCGGTACTGATTCCATCGCCGAATGTAGCATACAATCATCAGGAGACAAATGCACGTCAGTTGGAGAAAAACGGTGCAGCACTGGTGCTGACGGAGGCAGAATTAACTGCAAAGACGTTGCAGGAAAAAATTGACCTCTTGCTTTCGGATGCAAATCGGTTGTATACTATAGGTGAGAATGCGAAAAAAATGGGCGTGCGGGATGCAACCGAACGCATTTACGAGATTATAGAAGAAATTCGCTTGAAGTGACCAAAAATGCGCCCACAGCATACTATGGAGTAGAAATAGAGCTGTGGGGGTGTTTTCATGTCTGTGATCGTAGTGGAAGGCGGACACAGTCTGGAAGGAACAATTCGCGTACACGGTGCGAAAAATGCCGTTTTGCCGATTTTGGCGGCTACGGTACTCAGCGGCGGAAAAAGTGATGTGGAAAATTGTCCGGCACTGCGAGATGTTGCGGCAACCGTTCGGATTTTAGAGCATCTCGGCTGCAGTGTGCGGCGTGAGGGTGCGACAATTTCCGTAGATTCTTCGGCGATGCAGCGTAGCGATATTCCGGAGTGCTTGATGCGTGAGATGCGCTCGTCCGTGATATTTTTAGGTGCGATTTTGGCGCGTTTCGGCACGGCATCGGTTGCGATGCCGGGCGGCTGTGAGCTTGGTCCGCGACCGATTGACTTACACTTGTCTGCTTTTGCGCAGATGGGGGTAAATATCAGAGAGGCGCACGGCATCATTCACTGCGAATGTCCGAAGCTGCACGGTGCAGCTATTCACTTGGCGTTTCCGAGTGTAGGCGCAACGGAAAATGTGATGCTGGCAGCTTCGCTTGCCGAGGGTACAACCGTAATTACCAATGCGGCGAAGGAGCCGGAAATTGAAGACTTGCAAATATATTTAAACCGGATGGGTGCGCGCGTACAGGGCGCGGGCAGTGATACCATCCGCATAGATGGTGTTTCGCGCCTCTATGGTGCACCGCATCGCGTGATACCCGACCGTATTGTGGCGGCGACGTATATGGCGTGCAGTGCGGTAACGGGCGGCACGGTTGAGTTGACGGATGTTTGCCCAAAGCATTTAGAAGCAATTATGGCGGTTGCGCGCGAATACGGCGCCGAGCTGATTGTGGAAGAAAACAGAATTATTCATCGGGCACCGCAGAGACTGCGTGCTGTGAAAATGATTCGGACGATGCCGTATCCCGGTTTTCCGACGGATGCACAGGCGCCGATGATGGCGGCGCTCTGTTATGCAGACGGTACGGGTATTTTTACGGAAACTATTTTTGAAAACCGCTTCAAGCACGTTACGGAGTTGACGCGCATGGGTGCGGATATTACGGTAGAGGGCAGAATTGCCGTTGTGCGCGGTGTGCCGCAGCTGGGCGGTGCAAATATGTGTGCCATGGAGCTGCGCGGTGGTGCGGCACTTGTGGTTGCCGCTTTGGGGGCACAGGGTGTTTCGCGCATCGGCAGAGTTCATTTCATTGAACGTGGCTACGAAAATCTGACCGAGGCGCTTTCAGGCCTAGGCGCAAAAATCAGAAAGGAAACAGAGGATGAACAACGCGAGAAAAAAACGCATATTGTCTGTCCATGACGACATTCGTGAGCGGCATCGCAAACGTCAAATACGCAAAAAACGCACACGCTTTGCACTTTTTTGCGTATTGATGCTTTTGCTTTTCGTACTGGCGGCGAGTGCAGTTGTTTTTTTGACGCCGTGGTTTCATGTTACAGATGTTTCGGTTGTCGGTAATGCGCAGGTTGAAGCAGCGGATTTAATTGCGGCAAGTGGCATCAATAAGGGTGAGAGTATTTTTTCATATAATATGCACAAGGTGGAGAATGCACTTTTGGAGGTGCCGTATATCAAAACGGTGCAGGCAAAGCGAAAATTACCGAAAACGGTTGTTCTGACCGTGACGGAAAGCCACGCGGTTGCAAGCATTGAGCAGGATACATTGCCAATTTGCATTGATGAGACCGGCGAGGTGGTTTATGCAGGTTCAATGCCGCCGGAGGGCCTTGTGACGGTGACGGGGCTTTCTGTTGCAGAATATACGCTCGGTGCACCACTGAAGCCGGAAAACGAAAAGCAGTATGAGACACTTTTGGAATTGATTTCTATTGCTGAGGCGCACAGTTGTTTTAGCGAGATGCACAGCATCGATGTGACAAAAGCGGAGGATATTCGTTTTACATACGGGCAAGGCTTGACGGTTATCTGCGGCGATGCATACGACTTATCGCGCAAAATTTTGACTTTTATTGAGGTTGCACGTGAGCTTCCGCCGAACGCAAAGGGCGAAATTGACCTGCGCATCAGCAGTAAGGCATATTACAGACCGTGATTTTTGCACATTTTCACGCAAAAAACGTGAATAAAACATGAATTTTTGAAAAAATTTAATAATTTTTTAATAATTTCGAAATTTACTATTGAATAAATGAAAAAAATGTTGTACAATAATATTTGATTAAATCTATATGACATTTTAGTTACAGATGAAATATAAGGAGGAACTCACGTTGTTTGATATCGATGTGGAAACAAGCAAGGTTGCGAAGATTAAAGTCATTGGTGTTGGCGGCGGCGGTAACAATGCCGTAAACCGTATGATTGATGCCGGTGTTAAGTGTGTGGATTTTATTGCTGTAAACACAGATGCACAGGTTTTAAAGGATTCGAAGGCAACCTCTAAAATGCAGATTGGTGAAAAGCTCACTCGCGGTCTCGGCGCAGGCGCAAATCCGGAAATCGGTGAAAAGGCTGCACAGGAAAGCCGCGATGAAATTGAAGCGATGATTAAGGGCTCGGACATGGTATTTATCACCGCAGGTATGGGCGGCGGTACAGGTACGGGTGCTGCCGGTGTTATCGCAGGTATTGCAAAGGAAATGGGTATTTTGACAATTGCAATTGTTACAAAGCCGTTTACTTTTGAAGGTCGTCCGCGTATGCTCAAGGCAGAATCCGGTATTCAGAAGCTGCGCGAAAACGTAGATGCGATTATGACCATTCCGAACGACAACATTTTGAAGGTTGTAGATAAGAACACAACATTGGAAAACAGCTTCCTGATGGCTGACGATGTGCTTCGTCAAGGCGTACAGGGTATTTCCGATATGATTGTTGGTACCGGTTACATCAATGCCGACTTTGCCGATGTGAAGAGAACCATGGAAAATTCCGGCGTTGCACATATGGGCGTTGGTATTGCAAAGGGCGACAACAAGGCTACCGATGCAATCAAGATGGCAATCGAAAGTCCGCTTCTTGAGACATCCATCCAGGGCGCAAGAAACGTACTTGTTAATATTACCGGTGATAAGAATCTTACGCTTTTCGATGCAAATGCAGTTATGCAGACAGCGAACGAGCTCGTGGATTCCGATGCAGAAATCATCTTCGGTGTTGTTATTGATGAAAACCTCGATGATGAAATGCGCGTAACGGTTGTTGCAACAGGTTTTGACGGCAGTCCGCGTCCGATTAAGAAGGAAGAAAAGCCGGTAGTCGAAGAGAAGGAAGATAAGCCGGCAAACTGGTTTGGCGATATGATTGCAAATAAGGAAGAGCCGGAAGAAGAGCAGAGCTTTAGCCCGACTGCAAATGTTGAGCTTGAAAATGTAGACATCCCGAACTTCTTAAAGAACAAGAATTTCTAAGATGCAATTTTAAAGGACGGCAGCACTGCCGTCCTTTTTTAATCAAAGGGGTATCCGGATGAAAACGGAGATTGAAGAAATGTCCATGCAAGCGCAGTTTGAGCTTGCTAAGAAAAAAACGGCTGAAATCACCACGCGCGGCAGAAAGACGCAAAAGGAGCTGACGGATAAGCTTCTGCGTATGGGTTTTGCAGCGGATGTTTGTGATGCGATTGCCGAATGGGCACAGGAATACTATTTTATAAATGACGAGGAATATGCGCGCGTTTATGTGGAGAATGCGTCAAAAAAGTACGGCAAGCGCAGAATTGCGCAGGCGCTGCATTTTAAAGGTGTAGCTTCACATATTATTGAAGACGTGCTCTCCGAATTTAATTTTGAGGAAACAAAGGAGAAATTGTATGCTGAGGTGCAAAGGCGACTTGGCGGCAATTTTGAGCGAAAGAACATAGACAAGGTGGTGCGCCACTTTTTAGCGCGCGGCTTTGCCTATGAGGATGTGCGAAATGCCATAGATTTGGCAAAGCAGGATGATCTGCAAGAGGAGGATGACTTTGGGATTTAAAATCGCAGTTGCATCCTTAGGTTGTGCAAAGAATCTGGTGGATACGGAGAATATGCTCGGTCTTTTGCTGGAGCAAGGGCACGCGCTGACGATAGAGCCTTCTAAGGCGGATATCATCATCGTAAACACCTGTGGTTTTATCGGGGATGCGAAAAAGGAGTCCATCGACACAATATTGGAGATGGCAGAATATAAAGAAAATGGTGCCTGCCGCGCGTTGATTGTAACGGGCTGTTTGGCAGAGCGCTATAAAGAAGAAGTATTAGAGTCTATTGAAGAGGTGGATGCTGTTGTCGGCACGGGCGATTTTGACAAAATCGTCGAGGTCGTGGACAGTGTGCTTGCAGGAAAGCGTGTTGCACTTTATGGGCATGCGGATTTGTATGCAATGGAAAACCTACCGCGTGTGACAACCACACCACCGCATACGGCGTATTTGAAAATTGCTGAAGGGTGTGACAATCATTGTACCTATTGTGTTATCCCTGCCTTGCGCGGTAAATTCCGTTCACGCAGCATTGAAGATATTTGCACGGAAGCGCGCGAACTTGCGCAAAATGGCGTGAAGGAATTGATATTAATTGCGCAGGATACAACGCGTTACGGTACGGATTTGTACGGCGACTATGCCTTAGACAAGCTTTTACAGGCACTTTGCGCAGTGGAAGGCATTTACTGGATTCGACTGCATTATATGTATCCGGAAGCGATTACCGATGCGCTTTTGGAAACTATTGCGGCAAATGATAAAATATTAAATTACTTCGACATTCCGGTGCAGCACGGCGCAGACAGTGTGCTTCGCCGTATGGGACGGCGTACAAATGCAGCGCAGATGCGCCTTCTGTTCCAAAAAATCCGAAAGTACTGTCCGGACGCTATATTGCGCACAAGCGTGATTGTCGGATTCCCCGGCGAGACGCGGGAAGAGTTTGATACGCTTTTGGATTTTGTGCGCGAGGTGCGCTTCGATCGTCTCGGTGCATTTGCCTATTCGAAAGAAGAGGGGACACCTGCCGCGCGGATGGATCATCAGGTGCATCATCAAACGAAAAAAGCGCGTCAGCGCCGCGTGATGGAACTTGCACAGAGCATTTCGGCGCAGAAAAACGATGCACGCCTCGGTAGCACGGTAGAGGTGCTGTGTGAAGGCTATGACGAAGAAAACTATATGTACTACGGCAGAAGCTATGCAGACAGTCCGAATGTGGATGCGCTTGTATACTTTGCTGCAACACGCGATCTTAAAGCGGGTGAGTTTGTCCGCGTGAAGGTTTTGTGTGTAGAAGAATATGATTTAATAGGAGAGATGGAAAATGAATTTACCGAATAAGCTTACCTTAATTAGAATTGCACTGATTCCCGTATTTTTGTTCTTTTTGATGACAGACTTTGTACCGTACTCGGTTTATATTGCGCTTGCGGTTTTTGTTATTGCTTCGGCAACAGATGCTTTGGACGGACATATCGCGCGTTCGCGCAATTTAGTGACGGATTTCGGTAAATTTGCTGACCCGTTGGCAGATAAGATTTTGGTGCTTTCTGCGCTGATTGGTTTGATTGAGCTTGGTCAGATTGGTGCCGTTCCGGTGATTATTATCATTGCGCGTGAATTTATGGTAACAGGGCTTCGCATTGTTGCCATTGGCTCGGGCAAGGTTATTGCGGCAGGCACATCCGGCAAAATTAAGACGGTGCTGCAGATTATTGTAACCGTACTTCTGATGTTGATTGCGCCGCTGCGTGCAGAAATTTTTGCACTGGAAGTGGTTGCACAGGTAGGCATTTGGGCAATGGTTGCCATTACGGTATACTCCGGTGCGGAATATATTATCCAGAATTGGAGCATTATTGATTACCGCAAGTAAAAAAATACATAAATCTGCATAAAAATGTATTGACATATGCTCGAAAAGGGAGTATACTAAATGCAATAAATCCTTGGAGGCAAAGTAAATGATGACACGCAATGTACAGTATTTTACATTTACTTACCGTTACTACTTTAGTAACGGATATTTGTGTTGTCATAATCGAAATGCTTAAGGGTTTTAAATTTGTTTGTATGTTTTAAAGCATTCCGTGTGACAACGCGGGATGCTTTTTGATTTTAAAGGAGATGTTTTTGGTATGGTCATAATTTTGAAGAGCACGGCATCGCAGGAAACGAGAAAAGAGTTTATCGAATCGATGCAGGCGCGCGGTCTGTCTGTGCAGGTCAATGAAGGTAGCCACAGTATCGTACTGGGCATCTTGGGCGATACCTCGGCGTTGGATTTGGCGACGCTGCGCGCAAATGATGCAGTTGAGGATGTTAAGCGTATTTCAGAGCCGTATAAGGCAGCAAACCGCAGATTCCATCCGCTGGATACACATATTGAAATTAAGGGCAGGACGATTGGTGAGGGCTTTTTCAGCGTGATTGCCGGTCCTTGTTCGGTGGAGAGTGAAGCGCAGCTCAGTGAAGTTGCTGAGGCAGTGAAAAAAAGCGGCGCAGGCTTCCTGCGCGGCGGTGCATATAAGCCGAGAACGTCGCCGTATTCGTTCCAGGGCTTGGAAACGGACGGTATTCAGCTTTTGCTTAAGGCAAAGAAGCTGACCGGGCTGCCGATTGTAACCGAGATTATGAGCGAAAATCAGCTTGATGAGTTTGCTGATGTCGATATCATTCAGGTTGGTGCAAGAAATATGCAGAATTTCCGCCTTTTAAAAGAGCTTGGTCACTGCAAAAAGCCGATTTTGTTAAAGCGTGGTCTTGCAAATACCCTGGAAGAATTTTTGATGAGTGCCGAATACATTATGGCGGGCGGCAATGAAAACGTAATCCTTTGTGAGCGAGGTATCCGCACATTTGAAACGGAGCTTCGTAACAATTTGGATATTTCTGCAATTCCGATGCTCAAAAAGATGTCGCATTTGCCGGTGATCATTGACCCGAGCCATGCGGCGGGCATTTCCTGGATGGTTGCGCCGCTTGCCAAGGCAGCAATTGCCGGCGGTGCAGACGGTTTGATGATAGAGGTGCATAACAATCCGAAGGCAGCGCTCTGTGACGGTGCGCAGTCCCTAAATCCGGTCGAGTTTGACACGATGATGGCGGATGTAAAGCGCAGAGTAGAATTTGAAGGCAAAAAGCTGAATTAAAAAAGGGGCGGTGCTTTCACACCGTCCCCATTGAGTTTATTGCTTGCAGAGCATTTTGCGAAGTGCGGCTTCGAAGGCGGCATCCTCGGCAGAACTGCGCTTTTTCGGCCCGCGCAGGCGCTCGCCTGCCATACGTGCTTTTTTTGCGCTGTAGCGCGAAAAAAGCAGTGCATCCATATTGTCTTTTGTATACTCCATACCGCTCTGGCTGAGTGCGCGTGCGCCCTTGCCGAGACATATTGCCGCAAGACCGTAATCCTGCGTAACGACCACATCGCCCGGCGCAAGCTGATTGACCAGATAAAAATCCACACTGTCCGCACCGGTCGATACCGTAACGGTTTTCGTGCCTTCTATACAAAACTCGTGTGCGCTGTCGCAAAAGATGATGCTTTCTATGCCGTATTCACGCGCAATACGCACGCAAAGGCGCACCACCGGACAGCCGTCCGCGTCGATTAAAACACGCATAAAATCACTCCCTATTTTATTGTACCGCATACGAAAAACCTTGTCAACGGTTAGGTTTTGTGTTAATATAGTATCGATTTGGAGGCGAAATTTTATGTTAGGCGTATTGGTAAATACGGGCACAGTCATCTTAGGTGCGCTTTTGGGGCTTTTGCTCAAAAAGGGTCTGCCGCAAAGAATGGCAAATGCTTTAACAACGGCTGTCGGGCTTGCGGTGCTGTACATCGGCATCGACGGTGCACTTGAAGGGCAAAACACGCTCGTGCTGGTGCTTTCGCTCGCCATCGGTGCGCTTATCGGCACACTCCTCGACTTAGACCGCCGCGTGCACGCGCTCGGCGATAAAATTGAACAGCTTGCCGCAAAGGGAAACGGCGACGGTAAGGTTGCCGAGGGCTTTGTCAGCGCATCGCTTTTGTTCTGCGTCGGCGCGATGACGGTGGTCGGCTCTCTGCAGTCGGGTCTTTCCGGCAACCACGAAATGCTGTTTACCAAGTCGATTTTAGACTTTATTTCTTCGATTGTGCTCGCATCGGCGCTCGGCGCAGGTGTGCTGCTTTCGTCTGTAAGCGTGCTGGTGCTGCAGGGTAGTATTGCGCTTTTGGCGCAGTTTATTGCGCCGTACCTAGGCGAATATGCGGTCGCAGAAATGACGTGCGCCGGCTCGGTGCTCATCATCGCTCTGGCGCTGAATTTGCTTAAAATAACAAACATAAAAATTATGAATTTTCTTCCGGCAGTCTTTTTGCCGATTTTGCTTTGTATGTTTATGTAAATGCACAAAAAAGAGGACGACATCGTCCTCTTTTTCATTTTATTTGGTTTCTTGCCTCCCTCTGACGAGGGAGGTGGCTTTGCCGCAGGCAAAGACGGAGGGAGAGAAAATAAAAACAGATTGCGTG
>JAFQPV010000033.1 GCA_017411585.1 Clostridia bacterium
AAGCCAATGACATTACCGCGCACGTCAATAATCGGAAACATAACGCGACCGCGGAACTTGTCCACATAACGGTTATTTTTTATAACCGCCAGGCCGAAATCATACAGCTCCTGCTTGGTATAACCGACTTCTTCCAAATGGCGAATCAGCAAATCACCGTTTTCCGGCGCATAACCAATACCAAATGAAGTAATTGTTTTCGGCTGCAGGCCACGGGAAATGACATAATCTCTACCCTTCTGTGCATCCGGCGATTTAACAAGCGTATTGTAAAAAAATTTGCCGGCAAAATTATTCGCACTCAGCATTCTCTGCTTTTTGCGTGCATTTTTTTGCACCTGCGGCGACTGCTCCGGCTCCGGCAGAGTGATATTTGCGCGCTGCGCTAACCATTTAAGTGCATCGACAAAATCCAAATTCTCCGCTTTCATAATGAAATTGATAACCGTGCCGCCCTCACCGCAACCAAAGCAATGATAGAGCTGTTTATCCGCTGAAACATGAAAAGAAGGCGTTTTTTCATTGTGAAAAGGACAAAGACCCATTGAATTTCTGCCGCTTTTCTTCAGTCGAACATATGCGGATATCACGTCTTCAATATCGTTGGCGGATATCACTTCCTGTATAAGTTCATCAGAATAAAACAAGAAAATTTACGCTCCTTCTATCTTTCTGCTTATACTCACAAATTCGACATTTTTAGAAAAATTCCTTCTTTAAGTTTAAATATTTATTTGATATTATTTCATTTTTTTGAACATTTATACACTTTCAACAGTGAGCTTAGAAAACCGTCCAGGATTTTGGTACAAATATACTATTATATGTCGAAACGGCATAGTCATCACTCATGCCGGCAATGTAGTCGCACACGATGCGGTCTGTCTCCCAGCGTTCAAGCCCGGCTCTGTATTCTTCCGGCAGCTGCTCCGGATGCGCAACAAAATGATGAAACATCGCTTCAATAATATAATTTGCCTTGCGCTCCTCATTGCGCTTTTTCGGATAGTCGTAAACACGCGCAAACATAAAGTCACGCAGTGCCATAAAGGTTTGCTCCACCTCAGGCGACATACAAATCTCGTCTTTTTCCCGGGAGGTTTCAATGATGTTAGTAATCAGCGCATCAATGCGTTCCGAATGTGTGTGTCCGAGCGCGCCAATCAACTCCTTCGGAATATCGTTTTCGCTCAATACGCCGGCGCGCATTGCATCATCTATATCATGATTCACGTATGCAATTTTATCTGCAAACTTCAGTATGTACCCCTCCAACGTCTCCGGTTGATGCTTACCCGTGTGGTTCACAATGCCGTTACGCACCTCGTGCGTCAAATTGAGACCTTGGCCGTCACGCTCCAAGACGTCTACAACACGCAGGCTTTGGTTGTAATGGCGAAAGCCGCCCTTGCAAAGCTTATCAAGCATGTCTTCTCCCGTGTGTCCAAACGGAGTATGCCCCAAATCGTGTGCCATACTCATTGCCTCGGTCAAATCCTCATTAAGGCGCAGCGCACGCGCGATGCTTCGCGCAATCTGCGTCACCTCCAGCGTATGCGTAAGGCGCGTACGATAATGGTCACCCATCGGCGCAATAAACACCTGCGTTTTATGCTTTAATCGCCGGAATGCTTTACAGTGCACCACACGGTCGCGATCGCGCTGAAATGCTGTTCTGTAGTTGCATGGCTCTTCCGCGCGCGCTCTTCCCTTTGTTTCGGATGAAAGCACCGCATACGGCGAAAGTCTTGTTCTTTCCTCCTGCTCAATTCTCTCTCTAATGGATTGCATACAAATCCCTCCTTCGCTTACGCCGTCCAACCAACGTAGGTGAAATAATGCTCCTTAAATGCCGCAGCCGCAGCCTTTGCCTTTGCAAAATCGTCAAACAAGCCAAACACCGACGGACCACTGCCGCTCATAATTGCGCCAATCGCACCCTTTTCAAGCAGTGCATTTTTTATCTCTCCGATAACCGGATGCATTCCACTCGTTACCGGCTCCATCACATTTTTCATTTGTGCCGCTAATGCGCGAACATCCTTCGCTTCCAATGCTGCAAGTAACGCCGGTGTATTCGGTCGTACCTGAATATCCGCAGAGTCAATCGCTTTATAGATTTCGGGTGTCGACACACTGATTTTCGGCTTCACAATCACAATCGGCGTGCGTGGAAGCGCCGGCAAATCCGTTAAAATCTCGCCGATGCCCTCTGCCAAAGCTGTACCGCCACGCAAGCAGTACGGCACATCCGCCCCGAGCTTTAACCCCATGCGTTCCAGCTCTTCCTGCGAAAGGTTTGTCTCATAAAGCATATTGAGCCCCTGCAAAACTGCCGCCGCATTACCACTGCCGCCGGCAAGCCCGGCACTGACCGGAATACGTTTCTCTATCTGAATTTTTGCGCCGCCGACAATAC
>JAFQPV010000313.1 GCA_017411585.1 Clostridia bacterium
GGCTATCCTTCAGCTCGCGCAAAATCACACTGATTTCGCGCATGAGCTGATCGTTAATTTTATGGATTCTGTTTTGTGCCATAATGCCTCCGAATTATTGTTTAATCTCTTCCATAATGAAGCACTCGATTACGTCGCCTTCCTTGATATCGTTAAACTTCTCAATACCGATACCGCATTCGTAACCGGACATAACTTCCTTTGCATCGTCCTTGAAACGCTTTAAGCTGTTGAGCACGCCTTCGTGGAATACCACGCCGTCACGTACAACACGCACCTGTGCGTTTCTCAAAATCTTACCATCCGTTACATAACTACCCGCGATTGCACCAACGCCGCTAACCTTAAATACCTGACGAACTTCGGCATGACCGAGCAACGCTTCCTTAAACTTCGGATCGAGCATACCCTTGAGTGCCGCTTCGATTTCCTCGATTGCATCGTAAATGACACGGTAGAGACGAATATCAACATCACCGCGTTCATATGCACCGCGTGCAACTGTATCCGGACGCACGTTAAAGCCAACGATAATTGCATTGGATGCAGCTGCAAGCATAACGTCGCTTTCATTAACCGCACCAACACCACCATGAATAGTTCTGACTCTTACTTCGTCGTTTGACAGCTTTTCAAGCGACTGTCTTACAGCCTCAACAGAGCCCTGAACGTCTGCTTTGATAATCACGTTGAGTTCCTTCATATTGCCATCATTAATCTGATCAAACAGATTGTCAAGGGATACAACCTGACGTGCATTGAACTGCTCTTCCTTTGCCTTAAAGCGTCTGTTTTCAACAACCGCCTTTGCTCTTCTTTCATCTTCAACTGCGTAGAACACATCACCGCCGTCCGGTGTTTCGGAAAGGCCCAAAATCTCTACCGGAATGGACGGACCTGCGCTCTTGAGCTGCTTGCCCTTATCGTCCATCATTGCACGCACTCTGCCGACAGCTGTACCGGCAACCAAAATATCGCCTGACTTCAAAGTACCATTTTGTACCAATACTGTCGCAATCGGACCTCTCGAACGATCAAGACGCGCCTCGATAACCGTACCGGTTGCACGGCGGTTCGGGTTTGCTTTGAGCTCCTGAATATCCGCTGTAAGCAATACCATTTCCAAAAGTCCGTCAATGTTTGTACGCTGTTTTGCAGAAACGTTAACGAAGATTGTATCGCCGCCCCATTCTTCCGGAACAAGACCGTACTCCGTCATTTCCTGCTTAATGCGATCCGGATTTGCGCCTTCCTTATCAATCTTGTTTACGGCTACAATAATGCTGACATTTGCTGCCTTTGCGTGGTTAATTGCCTCGATGGTCTGCGGCATAACACCGTCGTCCGCTGCAACAACCAAAATTGCAATATCTGTTACCAGCGCACCGCGCGCACGCATTGCCGTAAACGCTTCATGTCCCGGTGTATCCAAAAATGTGATATCTCTGTCATTAATTCTTACACGGTGAGCACCGATGTGCTGTGTAATACCACCGGCTTCACCGGCTGCAACATTACTTTCACGGATTGCATCCAAAAGCGATGTCTTACCGTGGTCAACGTGGCCCATTACGACAACAACCGGAGAACGCGGCTCGAGGTCTTCTTCCTTATCTTCAATCTCAAACTCCTGCAAAAGGATATCTTCATCGGAAAGCACGATTTCGTGCTCAACCTTTGCGCCGAGTTCTTCAGCAACGAGCGAAGCTGTATCATAGTCAATCAACTGACTTACAGAAGCCATAATACCGAGAATCATCAGCTTCTTTACAATTTCAGCCGCCGGCTTATGCATACGGTTTGCAAGCTCGCCAACAGAGATTTCATCCGGAATGCTGACTTTCAGCTCCTGCGGTTTTACAACCTGCGGCTTTACCGGCGCCTTCATCTTGTTTTGGTTAAACTTATTATCCTTCTGACGCTGCGCTGCCTTCTTAATCTTCTGCTTGCCGCTGGACTGCTGCATAGTCTTAACATTCTCCGGCACAAGCTCTTCTATACGCTCCGTATCCAACTTATCTAAGTCTACAACCGTCTGTCTTGTATCGATATGACGCATTTTGCGCTCAATCGGCTTATCCTCAACCGGCTTTTCCTCTGCAGCCTTTACATCCTTTTCTTCTTTCTTATCCGCAACCTTCTCTTCTGGCTGTGCACTCGGCCAAAGCTCGCCGAACAGCTTTTCCAAGTCGGTATCATCGCTGATGGCATGCTTCTGCGTATAGTACTCAAAAATCAAGCTCAACTGCATCTCGTCGAGTGTCGCCATATGATTTTTCAGTTCTATGCCGTAACCCTTCAAAAGGTCAAGCAAATCTGTGCTCTTTAATTTAAAGTCTTTTGCTACTTCATGTACTCTGATTTTTTGTAACATATACTACCTCCGTTCCGCCAAATGCTGACAGGATTTATTACTTATTTTCGGCTGCCTTCTTCATTTCTTCCAGCTTTGTATACTTATCTTCAATTGCTTTTGCAAAGCCGGCATCTGTTACGGCAACCACGGCAATATTATCGTACCCGGTAAAATGGCCGAGCGTTTCCTTCGTGCCGTATTCCATATAGTCTATTTCATAGTATGCACTGCTGTTGGTAAATTTCTTTTTGATATTTTGTGCCGCATCCTCGGACACGACCAAAAGATAGGCGTTTCCGTCACGAACAGCCTTTTCAGCAAGAAAACTGCCAACTGCTACCTTACCTGCCTTCTTGGCAAGACCGATCATATTGAGAATTTTATCCATGTTCCACCATCGCTTTCTCCAGCGCTTCGTAAACTTCCGGAGCGATGGCAGTTTCAAAGGCACGCTCCAGCGAGCGGGCCTTTCGCGCCCGACGCAGGCATTCCTCCTGCGGGCAGACGTAGGCGCCCCGTCCGGGGAGCTTTCCCTTGAAGTCGA
>JAFQPV010000314.1 GCA_017411585.1 Clostridia bacterium
ACATAGAGCAGCTGCATAGAAAACCGCTCTCCCAAAAGAACTGACGGTTGCACTATTGTCTGAAAGCAATCAATATCATCATCTAAAAACGCCTTAATCTGTGACGAAACCAATTTTGTTTTAAGCATAAAAAACCTCTCCACAATTTTATATAATTTCTCTGTTTACTTTAACACAGCAAAAGTTAAAAGACAATATATTATTTTGTTGTCGAGCCAAAGCCGCCGTTGCGCACGCCCTGCGCATCGTCATCTTCCGTGATGCCGTATTCTACAAAAATGCCCTGGGCAAAGCCTTCGCCCTTTTTGATGCTGACGATTTTACCTTCCTTGGAATCGTTGGTCACCTTGATAAACATGTGCCCTTCGTTGTCGGAATAATAGTAGTCACTGTCGATGATACCAACGGTGTTATTGAGCTGCAGGCGGTATTTAAAACCAAGACCGCTGCGCGGGTAGATTTTTAAAACCCAGCCTTCGTCAATGCGCACGCGCACACCGGTCGGCACCTTGATGCTTTCGCCCGGCGCAAGCTCTATATCGCAGGTCGCATAAAAATCATAACCAGCCGAGCCGGAGGTGGCTCTTTGCGGCAGCTTAATTTCGTCGTACACGGATTTAGCATCTGTGGAAATATCCCAATCCTTTTCAAATTGTGCTAATGACACTTTTTCAAACTTTGCAATTCTTTTCATAGTTTTTTTACCTCACAATTAAGACTTATGTAAAACCACAGTTCCGGTTTCCATTGTTTGTTTTACATCAATGACGCGCTGATTCGAGCTGCCCACCCAGTGGAGCTTCACATCCTTTAACTCCGCAACAAACTCGCCATCCGCCACGACATCGACAAGTGCTACAAAATCCAAATCACAAATTTCCTCCCACAAAAAGCCGGTATACAGCCAAATGGTCTTGTTCGGAAACTTTTCGCGGATTTCACGCACCAATACACCGATATCCGCTCTGTTTTGCGGATGCAAGGGATCTCCACCGGTTAAGGTAACGCCCGAGATATATGGCTTTGCAAGTGTTTCAAACAGTTCCTGCTTTGCTGCTTCATCAAATTCAATACCGCCGCAAATGTCCCATGTAATCGGATTATGGCAATCCTTGCAGGCGTGTGTACAGCCGGCTACCCATAAACAAACGCGCAGTCCGTCCCCGTTGAGCATATCATCCTTCGTTATATTATGGTATCGCATTACATACTTCTCCTATCCTTAATCTCTGCCATTTTTGCATCGTTCAAGCGGCTTTCGCCCTTCACGCGCGAATATGAAAGATAGCCGTTCATACGGTCAATCTTTGTTAAATTGCTGCTGCCGCATTTCGGGCAAACATCCATCTCCAGCTCCTGATGACCGCAATCGTCGCAATACGCAAGCGACAGATTGACGCCCTCGTAAAAGCCCATAGCCATTGCGCGGCGCACAAGTGTTTTCACCGCCTCAACATTGTAGTCAATCGGATATTTTACATACTGAATCTTGCCGCCGTTTAACAAATCCCAGAAACGCTTTTCCAAATCCTGCTTCTGAATCGGCGTGATATCCTCCGACACGTGACAATGGAAGCTGTTGGATACATACGGATGGTCGGAAACATTTTCAATAATGCCGTATTTCTTACGGAACTGCTCAATCTGCAGACCGCAAAGGCTCTCTGCCGGTGTACCGTAGAGCGCATAGAGATTTCCATCCTCTTCCTTAAACTCATTCACACGCTTATTGATATACTCCATAACTTCAATTGCAAAATTGCCGTCCTCTACAAGCGAATGTTTGTTGTGGAGCTGCTGCAATTCGTTAAGCGCCGTAATACCGAACGATGCCGTTGCCGCCTTCAAAAGCGGCTTTATCTTATCATGAATACCTAAATTGCCGCCATAAAATCCGCCCTCGCAGTATGCGAGCGGGTTGGTCGACGCGCGCATTTCACCCAAATAGTCATAGGTACGAATATGCAGCTGACGGATTAAGTTGAGGTAATAATCCAGCACTTCGTAAAAATCCTTGCTTTCCTTCTGTGCCTTTGCATAAATCATCGGCAAATGCAGGCTGACTGCACCGATGTTAAAACGACCGACAAAAATCGGTGTGTCTTCATCGTCAGCCGGCTTCATACCGCCGCGCTCATACCATGGGGATAAAAAGGCACGGCAGCCCATCGGAGAGATAACCTTTTTATACTTTTTATAAATGCTTGCAACATACCCTTCACCCGTCAGCGACAGCCAGTCCGGATACATTGTCTTTCTCGAGCACTCAATACCCGCCTCGAAAACATCCTCTAACTCGCCGCCCGGCCCGTGCAGCTCTTCATCATACAAGAACACGATTTTCGGGAAAAGCACCGGTTTTTTGCACCATTTCTTACCCTGCCCCTTGCGGCGCACCTCGAGCATCAGCTTTGTTGCCATTTTGGCAAATTTCTCTGTGCCGATGCCGGCAGTCATTGTAATAAACGGATAGTCGCCGCGGCTGGAGGCAACCGTATTAAACTTATACTCCCAGCCCTGGAAGCCCTGCAGAAAATCGTTAGTAATATCCTTTTCCGCTTCTGCATTCGCTTTTTCTTCATCTAAACCGAGCTCAATATATCTGTCGTAGAATTTCTTATAAGATTTTTCCGCGTACGGCGCCAAAATCTTATCCACCTCGGGCACAGTAAAGCCACCATACTGCTGACTTGCAGCAGAAAGCACAATATCGCCGATGACATCGAAGGCAACATCGAGCGTTTTCGGCTCGTTGTACCAAAGGTTACCCATTTCAAAGCCGCCCTCTAAAACGCGCTTTACATCGAACAAACAGCAGTTCATTGTATCGCGGCGCGCAGACATATCATGTACATAAATATAGCCCTCGCGGCACGCCTGCAGCTCCTCAACCGTCATAAAAAACTTCTGATACAGCGCCTTATTCAGCTGATTGAAAATCAGCGAACGCTTTGTCGAAACAAGCGCCGAGTCGGAATTGGAATTTTCCTTATCGCCGATGTACATAATCGCCTGACTCTTTCGATATACCTCGTCGAGCATATGTACAAAATCCTGCTTATAGTTTCTGTAGTCGCGGTAGCTTTTTGCAACGACCGGATTCACCAAATCAAGCGCACTTTCAACAATATTGTGCATCTCGGAAATATGAATCTCCTCTTTTGCGAGATTTTGCACGCGACCATCCACAAACACACAAATCTTGCGTAAGTCTTCCTCAGAAAATGTAATCAACGCGCGAAATGCAGATTTCTGCACCGCAGTAATCACCTTATCCAAATTGTATTCTTCTCTTGTGCCATCCTTTTTAATAATATAAATCATATTGTTTACCCGCAAAGCCCATATACAATATATGGTACTTTTTCCTTTCTCCAATCAAAATATTGCGCTATTATATATTATTATACTTTAATACATAACAAATTTCAAGCAAATAGATTTATTAAAATCAACAAATCTTATGCACACTTTTTGTGCATTCTGCTATTTTACATTTTGTGTTAATTTTTTACAACTCTTTCACAGTAATACTATATCTTGTAGATGTCGTTTTTTGTTCCACAAAGCTTAAAACGCAAAAAAAGCAAAAGAAGAACTTTTTTTGCAACTTGTCCAAAAATAAATATTTTTCTTGTACAATTTGCCAGTAGACAGACGAATTTCGTTATAGTAAAATAAGCAAGCACTCAAAATTTTGGGTCACGGATTGAACCCTCGAATTCGACATTGGAGGGTTTTTGTTTTGTGATGATGGTAGTATAACGTATGCACTGCTTGTACTACTATCACGAAAAGAGGCGGGCGTACGAGAATCGTACACCTGCCTCTTTTTTTCAAAAAATATTTACAATACAAACAGTTTTGCCTGACTTTCAAAATTTTAAGCTATCTATACATTTGTCATAGCAAAATCATGCCGAAGGATTTCTCCCCCTTAGCAGCATCATTCTTACCCTCTTTCAAACCCGACCAGAAGGCCGCCTTGCTCTGCATAAAAGCTGCAAAGACCTCTGCATCTGTAAATCACGGTTTGCACCATCGGCAAGCACTCAGCGATGCGCGCCTTCAACATCTCCGCCGCCGCAAGGTTATTGCAGTGCGCAATATGCACCTTACCATTCTGCATGCATTCTGCCTGCAAGCGCTTGACGATTGCCTCAAGTGCTTTCTTTTCACCGCGGCACTTATTTAAAGGCTCTAAGTCGCCCTGCGCGCTCGCTCTGCCGACAACATGAATACCGACCAAGCCTGCAATGCCGGCAACGAGCGGCGATACTCTGCCGTTGTTTGCCAGATTTTTCATGGTTTTAAGCATAAACAAAAGTCCGGTGGTTTTGATGTATTCCCGGATTTCGCTGCAAATCTGCACAAAGGGCATGCCTTCTTTGATACAGGACTGCGCTTTTTCAACCACAAGCTTCATTTCAGGGCCTGCCGTCAGCGTATCTAAAACAAATACCTGTCTGCCCTCATGCTCCGATTCATAAATTTGCTTTGCTGTGCAGGCTGCGTTATAGCTACCCGAAAGATTGCTTGTAATCGTGACGCAAATCACATACTTGGCATCACCGAAGGCTTCAATCCAATCCGATACATTCGGGCAAGAGCTTTTACTTTTGCCCTTATAGTCGGCAAAATATTGAGCCATTGCATCCACATCCAGTGCTGCATCGTCGATAAATTCTTTTTCATCCGTAATCAGCTTCATCGGTACGCTCATAAAATCCGCCACCTCAGTGCAAAGCATATCCGCCGCCGAATCTGCTACAATTCTAATTTTCTCCATTTTTTTCTCCTTTGACTGCGTAATACAATTGCTTCGATGCCGATTACCTGAGCGGCAACACATACAAATAGGTAAAGGCAAAATGCAACGCTGCGCCTAGAATCACAAAAAAGTGCCAAATCATATGCATATAGCGCGGTCGCGTAGCTCGATAAAACACGATACCGCCGGTATACGCAACACCGCCGCCCACCAAAAGCGACCACGCGAGTAGATTTGAGCCGAGTATTTTCGCCACAGGAAATACAGCAATCAGCACGCACCACCCCATCAGCACATACATCACCAAGGACAGCTTGTGCCATTTAGCAACACTGAGAGAATTTAATACAATTCCGAGCACACCGAGTCCAACCTCGATGCCGAACAGTGTCCAGCCGAGTGCGCCGCGAATCATTGCAAGCGAAATCGGAATGTAGGTACCGACAATCAATAGAAAGATAGAGCAATGGTCAAACACTTGAAAGACCTTTTTTGCCTTTTTATTCGTCAAAGCATGGTAGAGCGTCGACATTACAAACAGCACAATCATCGTAAATCCGTAGATGGCAGCGCTGACGATGCCATATGCATCACTGACGAAGCAAGCGCGCACAATCAGCGCCGCCGTTGCAAGCGCAGCAAGCACCGCACCAACGCCGTGTGTAATTGCATTTCCAATCTCCTCACCCAAAGACTGACCGTTGAATTTCTTTACATCTGTCATAGTTTCTCCTCCAATCTAATTTTCATTATTATATCACAAGCTTTCAAAAAACGCAATACAATATTTTGTGAATTTTTTGTTAAGAATAGACAATGCCATTTTTCTGTGGTAAAATATACAAAAATAAGTAAGCAGGAGAAAGTATATGCGAATTGATAAGTTTTTATGTGACTGCGGCATCGGCACAAGAAAAGAGGTTAAGGCGCTTTTAAAAAGCGGCAGCATCAGCGTAAACGGCAAAGCTGTGCGTGATGCAGCTTTGCATATTGACGAAAAGAGAGACCTCGTATGCGCAAACGGCGAGGTGCTTATTTATCAAAAATATATTTATCTGATGCTCAACAAGCCGGCAGGCGTTGTCAGCGCAACCTACGACAACCACCTCCCGACGGTTATTGATTTGGTAGAGGATGCCTATAAGCATTTCGAGGTCTTCCCCGTCGGCAGACTCGACATCGACACCACCGGACTTTTGCTTTTAACCAACGACGGTCAGCTTGCACACAAAATGATTTCGCCAAAGCATCGCGTTGCCAAAACCTACAGCGCGCACATTGCCGGTACGGTTACGCAGGCGGATGCCGATATCTTTGCAAAGGGTGTCACATTAGACGACGGCTATGTATGTATGCCGGGCGATTTGCATATTATAAACAGTGGTACGGAGAGCGATATCGAGCTTACGATTTACGAAGGCAAATTCCACCAGGTAAAGCGTATGTTCGAAGCCGTCGGCAAAAAAGTGCTTACTCTAAAGCGCCTTTCTATGGGCGGCATTTGCCTGGACTCTGCGCTTGAAGAGGGCAAAATGCGCCCCCTTACAGAAAAAGAAATACAACTTTTGCAGAAAATTCAATAATTTCACTTGACGAACACAACAATTTGTGGTAGTATATTTGAGTAATAATTTTGCTCGAGTGGCGGAATAGGCAGACGCCCGGGACTTAAAATCCCGTGGGTAGTGATACCCGTGCCGGTTCGACCCCGGCCTCGAGCACCAGAAAAAAGCACTTCGTAAGAAGTGCTTTTTTCATCTAAATCCGTCTTTGCAGACGGAATAAATCCACTTTGTGGGTGAAATCTGCTTCGCAGATGAAATCGCCTGCGGCGGTTGGAAGGACGGATTTAATTTCATCGAAGCCGCAAGGCTTTGATTTCATCCAAACTTGTTTGGATTTCATCGCAAGCAAAGCGAGCGATTTCATTAAAG
>JAFQPV010000315.1 GCA_017411585.1 Clostridia bacterium
CGATTGATTCGGGTGTGCTTTTGAATTTACTGCCATATAACGGAGGGGAAAACAAATGAAAATTTCGGATATTAAAATTTATACTTTGGATGCCTTCAGAACAAACTGGGCATTTATCAAGGTCGAAACTGATGAAGGTCTCTATGGCTGGGGCGAAGCGTCACTCGGCACGAATGAAAATGCATTAGAGGGCATGGTTGCGGATTTGAAGCGCCTTGTAGTTGGCAGAAATCCGCTTGAGATTGAAAAAATGTGCTTTGAGGTGTACCGCGACATATACTGGAAGGGCGGCCCGGTGCTGATGAGCGCCATCAGTGGTATTGAAATCGCCTTGTGGGATATTGCCGGCAAGTATTTTAACACGCCGACCTACAATCTGTTCGGCGGCAAGATGCGCGACAAGGTGAAAATGTATGCCAATGCGTGGTTTGTCGGTGCAAGAACGCCGGAGGAATTTGCCGCAAAGGCAAAGCGCACGGTGGATTTGGGCGTGAAGGCGCTCAAGTGGGACCCATTCGGCGCGGCACATATGACCATCAGCCGAGAGCAGATGGAAAAGAGCGTAAACATTGTCGGTGCGGTGCGTGAGGCTGTTGGCAGTAAGGTGGATTTGCTTATCGAGTGTCACGGCCGCTTCAATCCGACAACGGCGATTGAAATTTCCAGAGAGCTGGAGCAGTTTAAGCCGATGCTGATGGAAGAGCCGTGCGTACCGGACAATATGCGCTCGACAGCGTATGTGCGCGCGCACTCCAATGTCCCGATTTCTGCAGGTGAAAGAGGCTATACAAAGTACGCCTTCCAGGAGATGTTTGAGCTTGATGCCGTAGACTATGTGCAGCCGGATGTATTCCATACCGGTGGTCTTATGGAGGGCAAAAAGATTGCCGCGATGGCAGAGGCGAAGCATCTGATGGTTTCCTTCCACAATCCGAGCGGCCCGATTTCCAATGCGGCAATTCTGCAGCTTGCGGCGACGGTGCCGAACTTTATAATTCACGAAATTATGCTGACGGATGGCAGCTTCAGAAAGAAGATTACAAACGAAGAGGTTGTTTTTGACGACGGTTATATTCTGATTCCGGACAAGCCGGGTCTCGGTATTGATGTCAACATCGACGAGGTGCTCGCGCGTCCGTATACGCCGAGAAACCTGCGCCACTATACCGGCACAGTGACGGACATTCGCCCGAAGGACGACACGATATACTACTTCAAGGGATTGGAGGACAAAATCTATGAGTAATCCGATTTTAGAGCAGGGACTGGTTGTGATTTTCCGCGGTGTGCCGCTGGAGAAAATGGCGCCGGTGTGCAAGGCGCTTTACCGCGCAGGTGTGCGTGTGATGGAGGTTGCATTTAATCCGAGCGATGAAAATACGGTTGAAAATACACAGGCGCTCATTCGCCGCGCGTACGAAAGCGTGGGTGACGATGCGTTTATCGGCGCAGGTACGGTGGTAAAAAAAGAATATGTGCAGGCGGCATATGATGCCGGTGCAAAGTTTGTCTATGCACCGGACACGAATGTGGAAATTATCAAAGAAACCAAAAAACTCGGTATGCTTTCCATTCCGGGTGCGTATACCCCGACAGAAATGACAACGGCATACAACGCAGGTGCGGATATTGTCAAGCTGTTCCCGATTACGGTAAATGAAATTGGCTATATCAAAAATATTGCGCG
>JAFQPV010000316.1 GCA_017411585.1 Clostridia bacterium
ACTGACTAAGCGAGGCTTAATCAGTATTTCGGATTACTACCAAAAGGTAGCACATATTTAATTTTGAATTGAACCGCCGTGTGCCGAACGGCATGCACGGTGGTGTGAGAGGGCGATTAATTTCGCCCTACTCGATTATTTCTTTTTCAGTTGCTTACAAAATACGCAGTTTTCATCGCCGCAAAGCATTGCGTAAGGGTCTTCTTTATGCATCTGCATACCGATTTCATACAGCTCACGCAGGCGGATTTTGTACAGCTTGCCAATGCCGAGCTCTGCCTCGGCTATATGCAGACCTCTGCGCACGGCTTCCTTGTAAAAATACGAATCTGCGCCGCTGTAAAAGCTTCTGCAGCCACCGGGAAATTCCGGGAGATGGCCTGTTTTTTGGTTGCCGCTTTCGTCAATATATGTAGCAAGCGCCGTATTTAAAAACGGTGCCTCTGCCATCGCTTCGATGTAGTGCACAAATGTGTTTGCACCTATGCTGCAACCGATAAATACCACCGAGCCGTCTAACTCGAGCGCTTTGGCGAGCGGACTGTTTTGGCCGCACGGACTGTCGAGCAGTGCGTGACCGGAGGTGCAGTATTCTGCATTTTTGCCGATGGCGGTCCATTCGTGACTGATGTGCCCTGAACGGAAAGCGTCGTTGCGCTTAAGCATCGTTTTCGGTAGTGCACCTGTCCATATTGCCTTGTCGCGCAGGGCGCCGTTTGGGCGCGTATCATACGGGCGGTATTCGTTAGAACGGTTTGTATAGCCATCCGAATAGATAAACGGTCTTAAAAATGCCGGTGCAAGGAAGGTGCCGTCTTCGCCGACGGTTTGCTTTAGTGCATCAATTACGGTATTCGCGCCGCCTTGCACATAGCCGAGTTGTGTTAAGGATGTATGCACCAACAGTGTCTCGCCTTCGGTAACGCCTACGGCGTGCAGGGCATTTGTGATGTCCTTCACGGTGAGCGGATTTTGGACTTGCATACCTAAATGCTCTGCTTCGGCAAGATAAATACAAGTGGTTAAATAAACAAAAACCTCATATTCGGAAAAGATTTTGCCCATATCCCATTCGATTTCATCGAGGATGTCTTTAAAGGTCTTTTGTCCGTCCATACGGGAAAGGACATCTGCAAAATCGCAGTAGGTTACGCCGCCGGGCAATATACGTCTTTTTTCGGGCGGCAGGTTTGCCAGGTCGTTCGGAAAGCCGATGTGGCTTCTGGAAAATACGAAGCTTTGCGCATAATCGTACCAGCGATGCGCCTGCTCTACGATGATATTTTCCGGCTTTGGCAGTGTAACTGCATCGCAGGCTGCTTCAATTTCCGGCAAAGTCGCATATAGCGAAAGACCGCGCAGCTTTTCCTGCTCTCGATTTTGTATAAAGCGCAGACGCGCAGTCAAATCCGCATTAGCGCGCACCTTTTGTTTTGCAGCTTCCTGTAAAGCTTCGTTTGCGCGTTTGATGCAGCGCGGCAGCATTTCCTTGATTTCCTCTTTCGTTACGCCTGCCATATAGCGAAGCAAGTCAAAGTGAATGGCGAGGTGCTCTATAAGCGCTTCTACATTCAGAATAGAAGGGTCTTGCGAAGAATGATGGTGATAGCCACGGTGTGTATGGCGAAACCACAGCGTCGGCAGACCGACCGTTGCATCGGACAAAAAGCAATCGTCTGCATAGCGGTGATCATGGTAATGGATTGTAAGGTCGGGGCAGGCTTCTTGAATGTGCCTGCAAACCTCCTGCATAAAAATATTGCCGACAAAGCCGGGCAGGTCAGGCGCTTCCGTGGGATTAATCTCGCGAAATGCCGCGCCTCGGATGGTGGCCTCCGAGCCGTCGGTGTTGATTGCACCGATGCAGCGCTTAGATAAGTTACCGTCGAAATGCTCTGCAACGGCGCTCATACCATACATTTCCGATGCGAACACAAGGCGGGTGCTGTATTTTAATTTGATTTTGCCTGCCTCGGCAAATTTACGCAGTGCCTTTAAGATGGCAATGCTGCCAATGACGCCGTTGGAGTTGTCGTCGATGAGCGGTTCGTACATGTGCGATAAAATCCAGATTTCGCGCTTGTCTTCACCGGGCAGAAGCGCCGTTACGGCATACTGCTCCGTTTCGATGCGCTTTGCATCCGAAAAGGCTTTGACATAAACGATGCTTTGCTCGCAGGCGGCGCGCAAAAAGTGCGCCTGTCTGGGCGAAATCTGATAGCCGATAAAGTCGCGTTCATTTGCAAGTGTGCTCCAGGAGCCGTTTTCTGTCGCGGCATTGCACCAATATACGGAATCAATATCCTCAGTTAAGCCTTCTTCCTGAAAATCGGAAATCCAACCGATGGCACCTAAGTCAAGAAGGAGCCGGATAATCGGCATCGTCGGTCTGGTGCTCGGATTTAACAAAACAAAGGCACCTTCAGCATATTCGCCCGTTTTCAGCTGATTTTCCGTAATGACATGGGCGGTGATGCCCTCGGGCGGTGTGGAAACAGAATGCTTTGCGCAGGAAAGCGGCTCTTTTTGATAATCTGCAAGCATAGGATTTTCGATGCCTGCTACCTCTGAAAGCAGTTCAAGGCGCATATCGGATACTTTCCAGCCGATGGGGCAGGTTTTGTCCTGATACACGGTTTTGCCGTCTGCGGGGATGGCGAGCAGCTCGGCATCAAAGCCTTCGTCTTTTAAAAGCGTATATGTATATTCTGCTGCCTGCTTGTAAGCGGTAAAGTTTTGCTTTCTTTCCAATTCATAGAGCGCAAGTATGTGCTTTTCAAGCCACGCGCTGTCTGCTGTATTGATAAAATCACGGATGAAATTCATAAAGAGTTCCTCCCAAGGTTATAATTTACCTTATTTTATATTATCAAGGTTTTTCGGTCAAGGCTTTTCGCCGCTTTAGAAACGATTTGAGAAGCATATCGTAATTTTTGCGAAAAACGGGATTTTTTGCCGTTAAAAGGTGTCATATACAACCACTTTATCCAAAGCCTTATATTCGCTGTGCAGCGGCAGCGGTGCGGCATCTTCTGCAGGGTAGCCCATTACTAAAAGTGCGACCGGTTCAATATTTTCAGGAATATTAAACGTTTCGCGCATTTTCATAGGGTTAAAATGCATCACCCAGGTTGAACCGATGCCGAGCGAGTGCGCCATCAGCATCATATGCGTAGTCACGATGCAGGCATCCACCGGTGCGCTTTGTGCACCGTCGTACGGGCGCGTCCAGGTTTCGTCTTTGTTGTAGCAAATCAGCATCGCTGTTGGTGCGCCAAAGTGGCACTTGGTGCAGTCTTTGAGCTTTTCGATGCTTTCGTCCGTGTTTAAAACCAGAATGCGCTGCGGCTGATAGTTGCAGCCGGTCGGTGCAACATGCCCTGCGGCAAGGATTTTGTCGATTGCATCCTTCGGCAGGTGCTTGTTTTCAAATTTTCGTACCGAGTAGCGCTCGGTGGCGAGCTTTAAAAAGTCCATTTTGTTTTCTCCTTTATAAAAGTTTAAATTGATTCTTTCTGCATTCGAGCACACCCTCTGCGCGCAGCTTGCTGATTTCGGCGGAAAGACCGCTTCTGTCCACGCCTAAAAAATCCGCGAGACCTTGCCGGTCGAAGGGGATGGCGAAGCTTTGGCGGTTTAACCTTTTTGCCTGTAATAAAAGATAGGCCATCAGCTTTTCGCGTGTCGTGCGCTTGGCGGTGATTTCCGTTTTCTGATTCAGCAGGATGTTTTTGGTTGCCATCACCTTCAGAAGATTGAAAATTAGCTTGTCGTGAAATGCACAGCAGCTTGCACAGGTGTGCATGATGCGGCTGCATTCGATAAAAAGCACTTTGCATTCCTGCGTTGCAACTGCGCTGACCGGGATTTGAGCGATTTCGGCGCAGGCAAAGGATTCGCCGAACAGCTCGCCGGGGGCAATATTGGTTAAAATGCTTTTGTTGCCGTAGTAGTCCGTGCGCTCGATTTGTGCCGCGCCGGAGACGAGTACGCATATATATTTTGCCCGCTCACCCTCTGCAAGTACGGTTTCGTTTTTTGAAAAGGTGCGCACGCGTGCGCCGGTGCAGTTAAGCACCGCTTCTAAGTCCGCGTCGCCGAGGCCGGTAAAGAGCGGACATTTTTTTAAAACATCCAAAAAATTTTTCATCTTTTTCACCTTTTGTTGAAAATTCAACATACTTTATGTTTTTATTGTACTATAATCAAGGCATAAAAGCAAGGGAGGAAATTAAAATGATCAGAAAAATAATTAAAATTGACCAGGATAAATGCAACGGCTGCGGTTTGTGTGCAGCGGCGTGTCACGAGGGTGCGATTGAAATGGTGAACGGCAAGGCAGTTTTAACGCGCGAGGATTACTGTGACGGCTTGGGCGATTGCCTGCCGGCTTGCCCGACGGGTGCAATCACATTCGAGGAAAGAGAAGCACCTGCGTATAACGAAGCGGCTGTGCTGCGCGCAAAAGCGGCGAAGGAAGCAGGCGCGCTGCCGTGCGGCTGCCCGGGGACAAATTCCAAGGCAATTCACCGCGCAGCGAGTGCGCCTGCGGAAAGCACCAAGGTGACCAGTCAGCTTTCGCAGTGGCCGGTGCAAATTAAGCTTGTGCCGGTAAATGCACCGTATTTTGAAGGCGCAAATCTCTTAATTGCGGCGGATTGCACGGCGTATGCTTATGGAAACTTCCATAGCGAGTTTATCCGTAACCGCGTTACCTTAATCGGCTGCCCGAAATTAGACGAGGGCGATTATACCGAAAAGCTGACGCAGATTCTTTTAAATAACGATGTAAAGAGTTTGACGATTGTGCGTATGGAGGTGCCGTGCTGCGGCGGCATTGAAAATGCGGCAAAAAACGCACTTTTGGCGAGCGGGAAATTCATTCCGTGGCAGGTGGTGACAATTTCCACAGACGGCAGAATTTTAGATTGAAATTTCTGAAGCGCTGTGGTACAATATCATCGTAGAACTTTTTGCGGAGGAAAAGGAAAAATGAATATTGCACAGAATATTAAATATATCGGTGTAGACGATCATGAGATAGATTTGTTTGAAGGGCAGTACATTGTGCCGAACGGCATGTCATACAATTCCTATGTGATTTTGGATGAAAAGGTTGCCGTGTTTGATACGGTGGATGCGCGCTTCGGCGATGTATGGCTGAAAAACCTTGCAAATGCGCTTGGCGGCAGAGAGGTTGACTATTTAATTGTACAGCATATGGAGCCGGACCATTCGGCAAATATTGCTCAATTTGCAAACGCATATCCGAATGCGAAAATCGTTGCATCGGCAAAAGCGTTTGTGATGATGAAAAATTTCTTCGGTACGGATTTTGCAGATAAGCAAATCGTTGTCGGCGAAGGCAGTACACTTGCGCTCGGCGAAAGGGAGCTGACCTTTGTCACCGCGCCGATGGTGCATTGGCCGGAGGTCATTGTCACCTATGACAGCAAGGATAAGGTGCTTTTCTCGGCGGATGCGTTCGGCAAGTTCGGCGCACTTGATGCTGACGAGGACTGGGCTTGCGAGGCGCGCCGCTACTACATCGGTATCGTTGGCAAATACGGTGCACAGGTGCAGACACTTTTGAAGAAAGCGGCAGGGCTGGACATTGAAATCATCTGTCCGCTGCACGGGCCGGTTTTGAAAAATAATTTAGGCTATTATCTCGATTTGTACAACACATGGTCAAGCTACGGCGTGGAAAGCGAAGGTGTTTTGATTGCATACACCTCGGTGTATGGCAACACGAAGGCGGCAGTTGCGCTTTTGGCAGAAAAGCTGAAGGCAAACGGCTGTCCGAAAGTTGTCGTAAACGACCTGGCGCGCTGTGATATGGCAGAGGCGGTGGAGGATGCATTCCGCTACGGCAAAATCGTATTGGCAACCACAACCTATAACGCAGATGTTTTCCCGTTTATGCGCACCTTTATCGACCATTTAACCGAGCGTAACTTCCAGAACAAGACCGTCGGCATTATCGAAAACGGCAGCTGGGCAGTTACAGCAGGTAAGGTGATGCGCGCGATGCTGGAAAAGAGCAAGAATATCACCTATACGGACACGACCGTAACCGTGCTGTCGGCACTCAATGCGCAGAGTGAAGCAGCCATTGAAGCGCTTGCAAAGGAGCTTTGTGAATAAAACTGTAATTTTTTTAAATAATAATAAACGGAGGTAATGAAAAATGAAAAAGTATGTATGTGATGTATGCGGTTGGGAGTATGACGAGGCTGC
>JAFQPV010000317.1 GCA_017411585.1 Clostridia bacterium
AAAGAATTTTCCTGCCGAGGATGTGCTCGCTGCACTGGAGTGCGGTGTGACGGCAGTGGGGGAAAACCGTGTGCAGGAAATGGTCGAAAAATACGATGCCGTACCGGAGGCAAAATGGCATATTATCGGGCACCTGCAAACCAACAAGGTGAAATACATCATCGGTAAAACCCAATTAATTCAGTCGGTCGATTCGATAAAGCTTTTAGATGAGATTGAGCGCCGTTCGGCGGCAGCCGGTGTGATTACGAACGTGCTTTTGCAGGTCAACACCTCCGGCGAAGAAACCAAATCCGGCGCATCTCCCGAAGAAATTTGGGATTTAATTGACCATGTGGAGACGCTGAAAAACGTACGCGTGAAGGGAATAATGACAATCGCACCATTATACGTCAAGGACGTTTCGAATACATTACATTTTGATAACACTCGCAAACTATATCTTGACATTAAGAGTCGGAAATATAATAATATAAGTATGGAAATTTTGTCGATGGGCATGAGTGGCGACTTTGAAGAAGCGATTGCCTGCGGTTCGAATATGGTGCGCATCGGCAGTTCGATTTTCGGAAAAAGACAATATGTTTAGGAGGATTTACCAATGGGATTTTTGGATAAAATGAAGAATGCAATCGGTCTCGGTGATGAAGAGTATTATGATGAAGATGATATCTTGACCTCGGATTACGAGGATGAAGAGCCGGTGCAGGAGGAAAGAAGCTTCAGCAGAAAGAACAAGGTTGTAAATATTCATGCGACCACACAGCTTAAGGTTGTTGTTATGCAGCCGGAAAACTTTGAGGATGCAAAGGGTATTGCAGACCATTTGAAGACAAAGAAGCCGGTTATCATCAATTTAGAAAGCCTCGACAGCGATGTTGCTCGCCGCGTGGTTGACTTTTTAAGTGGCTCTGTTTACGGTCTGGACGGTAATATTCAGAAGGTTGCTTCCGGCATCTTCTTAATTGCGCCGTACAACGTAAGCATTATGGGCGATTTCAAAAACGAACTGCAGAGCAAGGGTCTTTTCGGTTGGTAAGAAACACTTTTGGGGGAAAACAAGGGGAGAATTTAAGATAGGACGGTTGTTTGACGTATGTTTATGCTAATTTCTGTAGTTGTCAGCCTGATTAATATTCTCGAATTGTTGGTGATTATTCGATGCATCCTTTCGTGGATTCCCGGATTTCAAAATGCTTTTGTCGAGCTGATTTACAAGCTCACCGATCCGTTTTTACTTCCGATTCAGAAGGCGCTGTTTCGTATGACAAGCGGGCAGATGTTTATTGATATTTCACCGATTATATTATTTTTTCTGTTAAGACTGGTAACGTCGTTGCTCTACAGAATATTGATTTAAGGATTTTTATGGATTTTCATTCGATACATGAGCCGGTGCGTTCTGCGCTTGTCCGTTTAGAGGATATTGCAGAAAATGCCCGGCGAAAATATGAGACACAGTACAGTGTGTTTTTAGATGCGGAAACCGTGGTTCTGGCAAAGCAGTTTATGCGCGCGCCGGAAGGATTTGAAATCGGTTTTTTTGGCGGTTATCCGGAGGCGGAGCGTTGCATCTTCGGCGTTTGGCCGGAGTATGAGGCGGAAGAAGCAACGGAGCACTTTCCGTTGGATTTGCTTAAAATTACCTGCCCGCCGCAAAAGACACTTACACACAGAGACTGTCTCGGCGCTCTTTTGGGGATTGGAATCAAACGCGAAATGATTGGCGATATTTTATGTGATGAACGTATTTTTTATGTGTTTGTCAGCCGTAAAATATCGTCGTATATTATTACAAATCTTGAAAAAATCGGCAGCGCAGGGGTGCGCATAACGCTGATTTCAACCGATGATTTTACCGTGCCGCAGCCAAAGACGGAGACGAAGGGGATTTTTATTATGTCGAACCGTTTGGATGCAATTTTGGCAGGTGCGCTCGATTTGTCGCGTGGCAAGGCGGCAGATTTAATTCATGCCGAGCGCGTGTCGGTCAATCACATTTGCAGGACGGAAACCTCGATGAAGCTCGAGGAGGGGGCTTTACTGTCCGTGCGCGGCTTCGGTCGTTTCCGCGTCGGTAAGACGGGGAATCAGTCGAGAAAGGGAAGGACCTATCTCGAAATTATAAAGTACATTTAACTTGAATTTGGGGGGATTTGGGATGTTGACACCGCTGGATATTGAGAACAGAGAGTTTAAAAAGACTTTAAACGGCTATAACCGTGATGATGTCGAGGATTTTATGAGTTTAATTCTCGTGGATTATGAAAAGCTTTACAAAGAAAGCCTTGCAAACAAAGAAAAGATTGAGGCTTTGAATGCATCTGTTCTTGGGTATAAGCAGCAGGAGACAACCCTGCAAAACGCCATTATGGCAGCACAGCAGGCGGCAGATGCTCTGAAAGCAACCGCAAACGAGCAGGCAGACTTGATTGTGCGCGAGGCAAAGTCGAAGGCTGCACAGATTATCCGTGATGCGAACGACGAAATCAAACAGCTCGAGGGCAGATACAGAGAGCTTAATCAGCAGATTGAAAGCTATAAAATGCGTGTTGGAGCCATCATCAAATCTCAGTTGGAAATTTTAGAGGACCTGCGTCCGGAGAAGATGGCAGTTGCAACAGAGGCTGCACCTGCCGCGCAGGATACACTCGATGAGGATGTAAAGACATTTTCGTTAAATCATAACTAACCCCAAAAGGAAGGCATATGCCTTCCTTTTGATAAATCTTAAGAAAACTTTTGACATTCGGAGGTCGCAAATATGAAGAGAATTCATCTTGATTTTGACAAACGTGCATATGATATTTGTATTGCACAGGATTTTGCGCTGCTTGCAGACGAGGTAAAAAAACTGAATGCAAGCAAAATTTTAATTATTACGGACTCGAATGTGTCAAAGCTTTATTTAAAAGAGGTTTACGATATTTTAAAGGGCGTTTGTACAACCGTTGCATCGGCGCAGTTTGCTGCAGGTGAGATGAGCAAAAATTTAGCCACAATTCAGCGCCTTTATGAGGCTTGTGTACAAAACGGACTTGACCGTAAGAGCGTGATTGTTGCGCTTGGTGGCGGCGTGGTCGGTGATATGGCGGGTTTTGTAGCGGCAAGCTTTATGCGCGGCATCCGCTTCGTGCAGATTCCGACAACGCTGCTTGCACAAACGGACAGCAGTGTCGGCGGTAAGGTCGGTGTGGATTTTGCCGGCTACAAAAATATCATTGGCGCATTCAAGCAGCCGGCGTTGGTGTACATAAATGCGCAGACCTTAAAATCGCTTCCACCGCGCGAGTTTGCGGCAGGTATGGGCGAGGTAATTAAATACGGTATTATTCGCGATGCGGCGTTTTTAGACTATTTAAAAGCCAATGCGCAGCGCATCGGCAGTTTTGCGACTGATGAAATCGAAACAGTGCTTGAAAAGTGCTGTCGCATCAAAGCGGATGTTGTCGAGCAGGATGAAACCGAGGGCGGTCTGCGTGCCATCTTGAATTTCGGCCACACCGTCGGTCACGCCATTGAAAGTGCGAAGGATTTTTCGCTTCTGCACGGTGAATGTGTCGGACTCGGTATGATTTGTGCGCTTTCTATTGCGCAGGAGCGCGGCTGGGTATCGCAAGCAGATGTGGAGAAGGTGCGCGAGCTGCTCGCCATTTATGACATCAAAACACAGGTGGACGGACTTTCCGTCGACACGGTTGCAGATTTTATGATGAAGGATAAAAAGGTTGAAAACGGCGTGTTGAAATTCGTGCTTGCAGAGCCGATGGGCAATGCAAAGATTGTAACGGACGTGACAAAGCAAGAGCTTTCTGACGCAATCAAAGCCGTTTTGGTATAAACTTAGATAGGAGAGTTCGTTATGTGGATTGTATCGACACTTATGTGCGCTGTGTTAATTGGCCTTGATCAGTGGACAAAGCACCTTGCGGTACTGTATTTGTCGGATGGCTCGGTGGCAAAGGCAGTGCCGGGTGTGTTTGATTTTTTGTATGTGGAAAATCGCGGTGCGGCATTCGGAATGCTGCAGGATACGCGCTGGTTTTTGGTGGCAATTACGGTTGCACTGATTGCCGCGCTCGTGGTGTTTGTTCTTAAAAACAAAAGCAAGTCTTGGCTTTTGTTTGGCGCAGTAGCACTGATTGTTGCCGGTGGCATCGGGAATTTGATTGACCGTGTGTGGCATGGCTATGTTGTGGATTTTATTCACCTTTTGTTTATGGATTTTCCGTGTTTTAACGTTGCGGATATGTGTGTCTGCATCGGTGCGGTGCTTTTAGCGATTTATATTTTAATTTCCGGAGATACGAAACGGAGCGAAGAAAAAGATGTCGGAAATCTATAATCTCACGGTTGAGGCAGAGCAAGTCGGTATGCGCCTGGATGCTTTTTTAGCACAGCAGCTGGACGGTATTTCGCGTTCGCACGGCGTAAAGCTGATTGAAGCCGGGCTTGTAACGCTCGGCGGGAATGCCCTAAATAAAAAATACAATTTAAAAGAAAACGACGAAATTGATGTCGAAATTCCGGAGCCGGTCGAAACAGAGATTGCCGCGGAGGCCATCCCGATTGACGTGGTCTATGAGGATGACGATTTACTTGTCATTCACAAGCCGCAGGGGATGGTTGTGCATCCCGGTGCGGGCAATTATACCGGAACGCTCGTCAATGCGCTTTTGCACTACTGTAAAGACAGCCTTTCCGGCATCGGCGGTGTACTGCGCCCGGGCATTGTGCACCGTATTGACAAGGATACCAGCGGTCTGTTGGTCGTTGCCAAGACGGATGCAGCGCATAACGCACTGTCAGCACAGCTTAAGGACAGAAGCCTTTCGCGTGAGTATTATGCTATCGTAAACGGCAACATCAAGGAAGACAGCATGGAAATTAATTTGCCCATCGGCAGAAGTCCGCAAGACCGCAAGAAAATGTGTGTCACAAACCAAAACGCGCGTGAAGCCATTACGCATCTGAAGGTGCTGGAGCGTTACGGTAAGTATACTTTGGTTTCCTGCAAGCTGCAAACCGGCAGAACGCATCAGATTCGCGTGCATCTGTCGTATCTTGGGCACAGCATTGTCGGTGACCCGGTGTACGGCATTAAAAAAGAGGCATTTCGCTTAAACGGGCAGCTTTTGCACGCGAGATACATCCGTTTTGTGCATCCGACCACGGGCGAGGAAATGGGCTTTGAAGCGCCGCTGCCTGCGCATTTTACGGATACGCTGGAGAGAATTCGCAAGGCATATCCTTTGCAGTAAAAATCTATTGACATGCTGCCGCTTTTGTATTATAATAATTTCAACAAAGGGGAGCTTGCACAAGCGAGCTGAGAGTAAACGTATTGCCGTTTTTACCCGTATAACCTGATTTGGGTAATGCCAACGTAGGGAAAATGAAAGCTTGTTTTGGCTATGCCCTGCGCATAGCCTTTTTCATTGCTTTCAGTCGGAAAACCACAATATTTTTACGCCTTTGAAAAACAAAGGAGTGGAAGAAAAATGAAAACAAAAAGAATGGTAACTTCAGCTATGCTGCTGGCACTCGGTACAGTGCTGTCCGTGCTACAGCCGTTTCAGCTGCCGTTTGGCGGCGGAATTACGATTGCATCGATGATGCCGGTTGTGATTATCGCATTCGTCTACGGCACGAAATATGGCTTGTTTGCCGGCTTTGTCTACAGCGTGATTCAGATGCTGCTCGGTATGAAAACCGTCGCGGCGTTTTTCCTGCCGGGAGACAGCCAGATGGTT
>JAFQPV010000318.1 GCA_017411585.1 Clostridia bacterium
ACTGACTAAGCGAGGCTTAATCAGTATTTCGGATTACTACCAAAAGGTAGCACATATTTAATTTTGAATTGAACCGCCGTGTGCCGAACGGCATGCACGGTGGTGTGAGAGGGCGATTAATTTCGCCCTACTCGATTATTTAGATAAACGCTCTATAATATTTCTTGATACATACACGCCGCTGGCGGATGCGTGCGACAGGGAGTGCGTGATGCCGCTGCCGTCGCCGATGATATAGAGCCCGTCGTGCTTTGTCTCCAAATGCTCGTCAACTTCAACCTCCATATTGTAGAATTTTACTTCTACGCCGTAGAGGAGTGTATCATCGTTCGCTGTACCCGGCGCAACCTTATCGAGTGCGTAAATCATTTCGGTGATGCCGTCTAAAATACGCTTTGGCAGTACCAAGCTCAAATCGCCCGGTGTTGCATTCAAGGTTGGTGTCATAAAGGAATCCTGCATTCTGCCCGGGGTAGAGCGGCGACCGCGAATCAAATCGCCGAAGCGCTGTACAATGACGCCGCCGCCGAGCATATTGCTCAGACGCGCGATACTTTCGCCGTAATCGTTTGAGGATTTAAACGGCTCGGAAAAACGCTGTGCAACCAGCAGGGCGAAGTTTGTATTTTCAGTTTGCTTTGCCGGGTCTTCATAGCTGTGACCGTTTACGGTGATGATGCCGTTGGTGTTTTCGTTTACGACAGAGCCCTTCGGGTTCATACAGAAGGTGCGCACCTTATCACCGTATTTTTCCGTGCGGTACACGATTTTGCTTTCATAAAGCTCATCGGTTAAGTGCGAGAACACCTCTGCCGGAAGCTCGACGCGCACACCGATGTCCACGCGGTTACTCTTGGTCGGAATTTCCAAACGTCTGCATACGGATTCCATCCAGCGGCTGCCGCTGCGGCCAACGGAGATGATGCAGGTTTCACAAGTGTAAATATGACCGTTACTGGTGATGGTGTAGCCATCGTTTTCGCGGTCGATACGTTCAACAGCAGAATCGAAAAAGAAGGTAACCTTATCTTTTAAGAATTCATACAGATTGCCAAGCACGATGTAGTTGATGTCTGTGCCCAGGTGACGCACGGAGGCGTCGAGCAAGTGCAAATCGTTTTGAATGCACAGTTTTTTAAACTGCGAGCCGGTGGTGCTGTAAAGCTTTGTGCCTTCGCCACCGAAGCGCATATTGATGTCATCTACATAATGCATCAAATCGAGCGCCTGCTGTTTGCCGATGTATTCATACAGCGTGCCGCCAAAGTCGTTTGTGATATTGTATTTACCGTCGGAAAAAGCGCCTGCACCGCCAAAGCCACTCATAATGGAGCAGCTTCTGCAGTTTATGCAGGATTTGATTTTTTTGCCGTCAATCGGACAGTTGCGCTTTTCGAGCGCGTGTCCGGACTCGAATATAGCGATTTTCAGTTCCGGCTTATTTGTAATAAGCTCGTAGGCGGAAAAAATGCCGCCCGGACCGGCACCGACAATGATAATGTCATAATGGTTCATATTCTTTACCTCCTGTGGTGTGGCAGATTCAAACCATACCAAATCTAGTATAACATAAATTATATGGGGATGACAAGAGGCACCTGCTTTTTTATTAAAATATTTTTGGCTTGCGCCGGTAAAATCCATAATGTATAATAAGGATAGAGATGGAATGAGTTTCGAAGATTGGAGGGAGCAGAATGAAAAAATATATAGCACTATGGTTGGCGTGTATATTCGTTTTTGCGGCTGTAGTACCGGTGTGTGCTGCTGGGGTAGAGAATAAATACGGTTGTAGCGATTGGGCGATTGAAAGTGTGAACAGAGCATTTTCAAGACAACTGCTCGATGAAAGCAAAAGCTATCATTATCAACAAAACATCACAC
>JAFQPV010000319.1 GCA_017411585.1 Clostridia bacterium
CTTACCATCAGACGCTAAGGTAATGTTTGCAGTCGTATTTGCAAACCAGTAAAATTCGCTCGGCTTGCTTGCTGTGATTTCATCCTGGATGACTAAGGTCTCACGCATATCCGTCAGCATAAAGCCGCGCTTTGCAGAGGTGTAGTCTACATTGGTATCGGTCATATCAATGATACCGAAAGCTGTGTTTGCACCGGATTCGTATTTTACCACCGGCGCATAATAATCGAGCTTCATATCCGGTCTGTCCTGCGGCGGATTTGCAATAATTGTGTTGTTACCTTCACCGCGGCAATGGTAGTAGTCAAAGTGACCGCCGCTCTCCACATGGTTGTGATACCCCGGCCAGCCATAGGTAACACCGCCGGAAACACCGGCCGGCTCTCTGCCGTACATATGTACCCAGCGCTTGCCTGCCCAGTCTAAAACGAAGCCGCCGGCATCGTGGTGCATATGACCGGTGGTTGCATCGCCTGCATGCGCCATCACCACCATTGTGTCTTGGTCTGTCCAGCTGCCGCGCATGGTTATACTGTTGTTGCCGTTTGGCGCGGTAGACATATAAAACTTATCTAAGTCAAACGCCGGATCTGCGGTAGAGGCGTGCTCCGGATTGTACCACAGAAGCGACCAGACCGCCGAGCGGTCCTTCGGGTGATTTGCCGAAGCGTAGTTATTGAGCAGGTACATATTGTACCACGCATACTGCGGCTTGTCGTACTTGGTCGCAAGCCAATACAGAATCGGGCTGGAGGACAATGCTGTCGTACCGTCGCCGTAGTTAAAGCCACCCGTCGTACCGTTAAAGTAAATCGGGAAATCGCCCGTATTGTTTAAGCCGGTAATATTCTTAAAGTCAAGAATTTCCGGCAAGGAAGCACCCTCAACCAGGCAGGAATCGAGCGCCGACATCAGCTTCACCTGGTGGCGGATACCATAGTCCCAATAGCCGAGCGTTTCAGCATAGGAGCCGTTTTCAGAAAGCTCGTCAAAGCAGCCGGTCAAGCCGATGGCACCCTTGCGCAAAATATAATCCGTCACTTCCGGATAGGTTTCTGCAATGGCAAGTGCCGCAATCATATTTGAGCCGTTACATACATTGTTCCAGTTGGATGAACGCTTTACCCAAGGCGTGCCCTTTTCATAGCCCTCATAGCCGAGCACTGCCTCGGAAAGTCCCTTTTCCAAAAGCCAGTTTTCGATATTTATACGCTCTTCCTCTGTCCAATCGTGGTAGAGCCAGTCATACGCTACCGCAAAGCCGAGATTTACGTGTGCGGTACAAAGATATGCATCTGCGCCCCAGTCCGGCCAGTTGCCGACCTCTTTAAGCTCTGCATAGAGTCTGTCCTTATAGCGCACGTCGCTCGTCAGCTGATACGCCGCAGACAGAATCACCATATTGTTTTTCGCCGTTGTCGAGCAATCATTGATGGTATTTCTGGAGTTTCGGTAATACGCCGTCGGTGCAACGCGCAGAAGCGAGGTCGCCGTATCTAAAATATTCTTTTCCCAGATTTTAAAGCTTTCGTCCGTGCCGATTTTGTCACATACCGCCTGCCAATCGTTTGTAAACAGACGCGGGTGCGACATTTTCATCACATCAAGCATGCCCGTTTTTTCCTCTGCCGGCAACTTAACCTTACTAAAATCCACCGTATTGTCCAAGCGAATCATACCGCCGATGTCCTTATCCGGCGTTGTCAGCTTGAAATTATCGATTGCACACCAGCTGCCGTCAGTATCCACTTCGCTGTAGACCTGGAATTCAATATTGTTCGCGCCTGCAAGGTCTGCTGTGTATTCCTTATACAACTTACCGCCGGTATACACCTTTGCAGTTTTTGCTTCAAAGTCGTAGCGCACCTTCACATGCGTCCACTTTTTAAAATCCGTCGGCAGATTCACGCGCGACACGATTTTGCTGTCTGCTTTGTTTACAATGCGCAGCTGCATTTGCGTTTTGCCGGATGCCGTTGTCATCACGTCCATATCGGCAACCATCGTCTTGATACCCGAAGCAAAAAACGCCTTTGCCATACGCGGTGCGCGCGCAGTTGCTCCCTCTGCCTTCGGGTCACCGTGGATGGCTACCGCATACTTATTGCCGTCCGACTCTTTGATTTGAATCGACGCAACTTCCGTAATTGCGCCAATCTGAAAGCCCTGCCCAACTGTATCGTAGGCATAAATCTTGTCTACCGTCTGACCTTCAAAGTCTTCTGCTATAATTGTTAAAAGGTCACCGGTTTCTTCTTTTGCATCCGCTTCTTTGTAAGGTGCATCAATATCCTCTATCACAATGCCCGGGTTCGGATCGTAGCCGACCTGTGTTGTGCTGATTTTCAGGTTATCAAACATTGCCCAGCTTTCCTCCGGCGCTGCCGACGCCATCAGCTGAAGCACAAGCTTTCGCTCCGTATGCGCAGCGAGCTCTATCGACTTAAATTCCTCATCATTCATATAAGCCGTTGCCGTTCCATTTTTCAAATCCACGGCAATACGCACGTGCGACCACTCGGTCACGCGTCTTGTCACGGTGATGCTGCCAAGTCTTTGCTTGCTTTCTTCACCAATCAGATTCACTGCCAAGGTTGTCTCTCCGCCACTGGTTTTCACATCCATGTCAACGTAGAAAAGCTGCAAGCCCTGAATGCTGAAATTCTTCTCCACACGCGGTCCTCTTGCCTTCTCCTCCGGATTTGTCGGATCGCCGTGCCAGGTTTTTACAACCCGATTTCCGTCGTCCTCGGCAACATACATACACGCCACATCCGTAACAAGACTGCCGGAAAAGTTTGACGGCACCTTCCCCACGGTGTCATTTTCAAAATCCGTAGCAAAAATCACCGTTTCCGGACCGTTTAAATCGACCGGAGGCTCCTTGATTGCAAATGCCATCGGTGCACAAACGCTCATAAACACCGCAATGGTCAGCAATACACATAAAGTTTTCTTCATTTCCGCTCATCTCCTTTTTGGTTACATCTATGTAAATATTTTATCATAATACTTAATGATGCAACAATAGAAAATTTTCCCTGTTTTTTTAAATATATTTCATCGTGTGAGAATATTATAAAGGATTTAAGCACAAGAAAAAGCAGGCGACAGCATCGCCTGCTTTAAACTTATAGATTGTGAGATTATTCTACCTCAACCGGTATGCTTGCTACCTTCAAAATGCCGTTAATCATCGCTTCTGCGCGGATGCGTGTCGTGCCCGCCTTGTGCAAGGTTACATTACCCGCAGCATCTACCGAAGCAATTTCCGGATTAAGGCTTGTCAGCTTCACATCCGCAAAGCTTACCGGCAAGGTTTCGCCGAGTGCGCTTTCGCCTTCGATGCACAGCTTGAGCGTCTGCCCAACCGTACCCATCATAGAGCTTGTGTAGAAGTATGCATTCCAGCAAGCCTGGTCGTCCGCTTCCATTTGCGCGCTATCGTAAATACGCACTTCGCTGATACCCATCCATGTCGTATTTGTTGCCTTTAAGCCGTCAAGACGGATATATCTTGCCTGCACATCGCCAAGCGGAATCACCGTACGGTCTACACCCATGGTTGTCGCAGCCGCTTCATTTACCGTTGTCCAGCTTGCGCCGTCTGCGCTCACACTGATTTTGAAGGTATAACTGCGCACGTCTGCCTTATAGCCCGCAATTGCAATCGAGTGCATATTCTTCACTGCACCAAGGTCGTAGGAAATCCACTGATTCTCGCCGTTTGCCGACCAACGGTTCTGCGTAACAGAGCCATTAATGATGCCGTCATACGAGCCGTTCATTGGATACTTTTCATCCCACTCAATTGAGCTGGATGCCGAAGCGATATCAAGATATGTCTGATATGCTGCAACCGAGCCGTTGTCCACAAAGAGATTTAAATTCTTAACAACGCCGGCGCTGCCTGTGCCGAGTACACCCTCAAATACATCTTCAGCAAAGCGGAAGGTGTAGGTTTTATCGCCTACGGTTACTGTTGCCGGATTGCCCTGTACCACAGTCGCTCCCTTGTCGGAAGTTGCCGTTACGGTCGGAGCTGCCGCACCCTTTACAAGCTTTACATCGTATTCGTAAATTTCGCTGTCAAAGAACTTAACTTCATTGCCATCTACCTGCACACGAATGTCGAGAAGGTCAATAATCTTGTCAATGGTTACCGCATCGTAATTTGCTACGGAATCACTAATTAAGATAAGACCTCTGTCATCCCAGAACACCTGCTTACCAAGCGCTTCAACGAGTGCACGGAGCGGAATAAGCGTTCTGCCGCCGATTTCCTTTGCAGGTACATCGAGCACAACTGCATTGCCGTTGACAACCATCTGGTTGGAGCCGAGCTGTAACGTAATCAAATTTGTATCCGCTTTTACAGTTACAGTCTGCGTTGCATCTTCCCAGCCGACATTTGCGCCGAATTTTTCAGCAATAAAGCGTACCGGTACAAGTGTTCTACCGTTTTCTACAATCGGCTTAATATCAAGATTTTCCGTATCTACATAGGTCTTAGCGCCCTTTGCGTATGCGTTCGGGTTGTCGACCTTTAATGCAACCACATCGCCGAGCGTCTTTTCCGTTGTCATGGCAGGCGCATCCGAAACTGTCCACTTATCCAGTGCGACAATCGGCTGCGGTGCCGGAATACCCTCTCCCTCACTGAGCGGTACAAACTCAACCGTCAGCTGCAGGTTCTGCTGATTTTCAACATGGATAAACAGCTTATGCTCTTCAATATCCGGCTGTACATCCGGATCCGGCGAAGTCGGGAGCGGCTGTGCAGGCATAATCCCCAGCTTTGCATCTGCAGGTCCCTGCGTGATGCGCACGAGCATCTTATCGCCGTTCATTTCCAAAAGTGCGCTCTTACCGTCCGGCGCGATTGTGATTTCTGCCTTTGTGTTTGCAAACCAGTAATACTCACTCGGCTTGGTTGCCGTGATTTCATCCTGAATTACAAGTGTTTCACGGTTGTCCGTCAGCATAAAGCCGCGCTTTGCGGAGAGGTAATCTTTGTTTGTATCGGTCAAATCCATAATACCGAACGCCTTGGATGTGCCCGATTCGTAACGGTCAAGCTTTGTCACATAGTCGATATTCATATCCGCTCTGTTCTGCTGCGGATTTGCAATAATCGTGTTGTTTGCTTCGCCGCGGGTATGGTAGTAATCATACCTGCCGCCTTCCCATGCCGATAAGAAATAGTTATCCCAGTCGTATGGTGTGCCACTTTTCCCCGGTACAGTTCTGCCGTACATATGTACCCATCTGTTGCCTGCCCAATCGAGGATAAAGCCGCCGGCATTCTGATGCGAATGGCCTGCCTCCATATCGCCGGCAATCGCCATAACGATAAGTGCATCATCATCTGTAAACGAGGAGCGCATCGAAAGCGCCTTCGGTCCGCCGACAAGCTCTGCATTATAAAACTTGTCCAGCGGGAAGTTTGTACCTGCGCTCTCGGCATGTGCTTTGTCATACCACAAGAGGCTCCACATTGCGTTTCTGCCCCAATACTGCGATACCATCGGATTGTTTTTGTACATATAGGTATTGTACCAAGCGTATTGCGGCTTATCAAACTTCGTTGCAAGATAATAAAGAATCGGCGTAGTTTCAAATGCAGACTCACCGTCGCCGTAGTTAAAGCCGTATCTTGCACCGTTGTAGTAAATCGGGAAATCACCCGTGTTGTCCAGACCGGTTACCGTTGAAAAATCAAGACAAGCCGGCAGGGTTTCACCCGGCTTTAAGCAGCTGTCAAGTGCAGCCATCGTCTTTACCAAATGGCGGATACCGTAGTCCCAATAGCCAAGCGGCTCACAGTAGCCGCCATCCGCAGTCAATTCCTCATACATAAACGGAATCGACTTTGCCACTTTTGCAAAAATATAATCTGCCGCATCCGGCTGCGTATCCGCAACTGCGAGCGCCGCAATCAGGTTTGAACCGTTACATACATTATTCCAGTTCGATGCTGC
>JAFQPV010000320.1 GCA_017411585.1 Clostridia bacterium
CTGACCCTGGATTGTATCCGGCGCTGCCGGGTTGCCGTGGTATGCGTGTGCATACTTATTTCCGTCTGCCTGACGAACGTAAATCGGCGCAGTTTCCTTGATTGCATTCGTAACAAAGCCGCCTTCTCTGCGCATCTGTACCAATGCATCCGGTGTCTGCGTTTCAAAATCTTCGTCAATGATTACAAAGATATCGCCGCTTTCTTCAACAGCGTCCGCTTTGTTTACCGTGCCTGCAATATCATCTAAGGTCATACCCGCATTCGGGTTATAGTTTGCCTGCTTGGTATATATCTTAATGTTATCTAAGAGCATGTAGCTGTCGTCAAGCTGAATGCTCGAGCCGAACCACAAAACCAACGACTCCGCACTAAAGGACTCAAGTGCAGTTTCGTTCACCTTCTTATCATTTGCATAAGCAATTGCAACCAGCTTTGTAAAATCAACCTCAATACGAATGTGCGTCCAATCCGTAAAATCCGAAGGTGCCATGGATTTCTTGCTCAGATAGAGCTTGCTTGCCTTCTCATAAAAGGTCACGGAATTGGTCGAAGCACCACCGCTCGACTTTACATCGTATTCAATCGTCAGCTGCTTTAAGCCGCGCATCGGGATAATCTTTTCCAGACGCGGACCGCTCGGACGTTCTGCCCCATCTACCCAATACTTTGCAACCTTATTACCCTTGTCTTCTACCGTGGTAATTCTTGCAATAGCCGTGATTGCGCTGCCGTCAAAGCCCGCCTTCGGCTCTTCACCGATTTCGAAGCCTTCGAAATCCTGCTCGAAAAACACAGTTTCCACCGCGTTGCTTTCTGCCGCAAGCGCCATCGGTGCGCAAACACCGAAAAGCAACGCGCAAGAAAGCAACACACTGATGATTTTCTTCATTTCACTCACTCCTTTTTATGTAGAACTTGTACATAAATCCTAAACAAATTATATCAAGTGTGTACACATACCGTCAATGCACAATCGTAAATTTTTTTTGTAAAATCTTTCATATACGAAAACAAAAAAGAGGATTGAAGCAATCCTCTTTTTCTAATTATTCCGTAAAATAGAAGGTATAAACCTTATCGCCCACAGTTACCGTCGCAGGGCTGCCTTGTACTACAGTTGCACCTGCTGCCGCACTTGCGGTTACCGTCGGCACGCTGCCCGGTGCAGCTGCGATATTGTAATTGTATATCTCGCTGTCAAAGAACTTAACTTCCTTGCCATCTACCTGCACGCGGATATCCAACAGATTTACAAGCTTTGTAATCGTGTCCGCATCAAAGGTGACCGGCTTATCGCTGATGATAATTAAGCCTCTGTCATCCCAGAACACCTGCTTACCGAGCGCTTCAACAAGAGCACGCAGCGGAATTAAGGTTCTGCCGCCGATCGTTTGCGCCGGCACATCGAGTACGGTGATGTTGCCGTTAACATTCATCTCGGCAGAGCCGATTTGCAACGTGATTTCATCGGTGCTTGTTTTTACGGACACCGTCTGTGTTGCATCGTCCCAGCCAACCTCTGCGCCGAATTTTTCAGCAATAAAGCGTACCGGCACGAGCGTTCTGCCGTTTTGCACAAGCGGCATAATGTCAAGATTTGCGGTATCCACATAAGTCTTTGCGCCCTTAGCATATGCGTTCGGGTTATCGACCTTGAGTGCCACAATATCGCCAAGCGTCTGCGAGGTAATCATCGCTGGTGAGCCTGCCACGCTCCAAGCATCCAGCGGCACAATCGGCTGCGGTGCCGGAACACCTTCGCCTTCGTGCAGCGGTACATATTCCACGGTCAGGTTAAGCTTTTCAACACCTTCCATGTGAATCATGAGCTTCTTTTCGTTAATCGCAGCAAGCACCTCTGCCTGCACATCCGGGTTCGGACTCGTCGGCAAAGGTCTTGCATCTACAACCTCAAATTTTGCCTCTGCAGGGCCTTGTGTGATGCGGACGAGCATTCTGTCGCCGTCCATTTCGAGCATTGCGCTCTTGCCGTCTGCTGCGACGGTGATATTTGCGGTCGTATTGCTAAACCAATAGAATTCGCTCGGCAGCTTTGCTTTGATTTCATCCTGCACCACTAAGGTTTCACGCATATCTGTGAGCATAAAACCGCGCTTTGCTGTTTCGTAATCCACATTTGTATCGGTCATATCAATGATGCCGTACGCCGTATTTACGCCGGATTCAAAACGGTCCATCGGTGCGTAGTAGTCGACATTCATATCACACATATCCTGCTTCGGATTGGCAATGATGGTATTGTTTGCCTCGCCGCGTGTGTGATAATAATCGTAGTGACCGCCCTTTTCGTAGTGCTTGTGGTAGTACGGAAAAGCATACAAGTAGCCTGCGCTGAAGCCGCCCGGCTCTCTGCCGTACATATGCACCCAACGCTTGCCTGCCCAGTCCAAAACGAAGCCGCCGGCATCGTGATTCATGTGACCGGTGGTTGCATCACCTGCGTGTGCCATAACAACCATAGAGTTTCTGTCCGACCAGCTTGCGCGCATTGAAATGCCGTTTGCGCCATCCGGCTCGGTGGACGAATAGAACTTATCCAATGCAAAGGACGGGTCCATCGTTGCCGCGTGCTCTGCATCGTACCACAGAATCGACAGAATAGCGCTGCGGTCCGTCGGATGTGTAACACCCTCATAGTTATTTAAAAGATATGTATTGTACCAGGAATACTGCGGCTTATCGTACTTTGTCGCAAGCCAGCACAAAATCGGGCTCTTGGAAAACGCACTTGCGCCGTCACCGAAGTTAAAGCACTTTACATTACCGTTGTAATAAATCGCATAATCGCCCGTTTTGTCCATACCACGATTGTTTTTATAATCGAGTGCAGGCGGAAGTGTCTGCCCTTCTGCAAGGCATGTATCAAGCGCCGCCATCAGCTTCACCTGATGGCGAATACCGTAGTCCCAATAGCTTACGGTTTCTGCATACGCACCGTCTGCACTGACCTCTACAAAGCACGCCTGCAAAGCGGAGTTGCCCTTAACTAAGATATATTCTGCCAAACGCGGGTATTTGTCCGCAAGTGCAAGGGCTGCAATCATATTCGAGCCGTTACATACATTGCTCCAGTTGGAAACCTGGTTAATCCAGTTGCTGATGCCCGGTAACAGGCCTTCGTAGCCGATGACCGCCTGCGACATACCCTTTTCAATCAGCCAGCCTTCAATTTTTGCTCTTTCCTCTTCAGTCCAGTCGTTATACAGCCAGTCGTAGGCAATTGCAAAGCCTAAAATCACGTGCGCCGCGCACAGATAGGTCTTTGCATCCCAATCCGGCCATTCTCCGCCAACGTGCTCAAGCTCTTGCCAGAGTCTGTCCTTATAGCGCACATCCCCTGTAAGCCCATACGCACCGGCAAGCACCATCATATTGTTTTTTGCTCGGGTGGAAGGGGTATTGATGTTGCCGCGCTCATTGATAACATACTGCGCCGGCTCTGTCGTCAGCATCGTATTGGCTGTATTGATTAAATTATTGTACCAAATCTGATAGTTGGAATCCGTCTTAACTTTATCGCGGACTTCCTGCCAATCGTGCAGGAAAATGCGCGGATGCCCCGTGCGCATCACTTTCGTCATACCGAATTCTTCATCCGGATTCAATGCCACCTGGTTTAAATCAAACTCTCCCGTAATCTTTACAAAGCCGCCGGCATCCTTGTCCGGTGTGGTAATCAGCACATTGTCCAGCATCCAGTCACTGCCGTCTGCGGAAATATCGCCATAAATACGCACATCCATCGTTGTCGCCGTCAAAACCGCTTTAAATTCCTTGTACAGCTTGCCTGCAACATACACAAACGCCTTCTGCTGACCGAAATCGAAGCGCACCTTCACATGCGTCCAATCCTTAAATGCTGTCGGTACATATACGCTGACAAAGTTTTTCTTTGCAAACTCATCGTATAAAATGATACCGAGTCTGGAATTGCCCACCGTCTCACATTTAATATCCATATCCACGGTCAGGGTATTTAAGCCGCGGCACGGAATCGGTTTGCCCATACGCGGTCCGCGGTTGGAGGGGCTGCCCACCGGGTCGCCGTGGTAAGCCTTTACATACTTATTGCCACTCTCTTCATACACACGAATCGGCGCAACATTTGTTACGGCGAAGTTTTTAAAGCCCTTTTCCGAGGTTTTGACAAGCTCTTCTGCCGTCTGTGTTTCAAAATCCTCATCTACAATGGTAATCAAATCACCGCGCTCCGGCAGAGCATCTGCTTGATTATACGGTGCTTTCAGATTTTCCGGGTTAATATACAGGCTATCTTCTACACTGTAGCCTGCCTGTCTTGTGCTGATTTTTACATTGTCAATATGCACGCTGCTGCCGTCCGGATGCATATTCCCCAAAAAGCGAACATACACAGAATCGTCTGTATATTCCTTAATCGAATTTTCCTTGGTTTTTTCACCGTTTACATAGGTTGTCGCAAGCAGATTTTTCAAATCCACATCCACTTTGATGTGTGTCCACTTATCATATTTATACACCGAGGCAAAGGACACAAGCTTTGCGCCGGTCTCCACACCGTACAAATAAGTGCCGAAGGTGGAATCCCCCGCCGTCCACTTCACATCGTATTCTAAGGTAAATGCCTGAAGCCCGCGAATTGTTACACGCTCATCGAAGCGCGGACCGCCGGTGCCCGTTGCCTCCGGCGAGCGGTAAAAGCGCGCAGCCTTGTTGCCGTCCTCCTCAAAAACCTCTACCACAGATTCCGCCGTTGAAACAACAGTTGTAAAATCCTTCGGTTTCTTCCCGACCTCATCGTTTTCAAAATTCGTTTCAAAGAAAACGATTTCCGGTCCGTCCATGCTGACCGGCGCTTCCTTAATGGCAAGTGCCATCGGTGCACAAATGCCCAAAAGTATTGCACACGAAAGAAGCATACATAAAGCCTTTTTCATTTTCCGTTCATCTCCTTAAGTTTTATAATATAATTACATAAATTTTATCATAAACATTCAAAAGCAACAATAGAAATTTTTCCCTAATTTTTTCAATATGTTTCTCTGTTCACAACTATAGTATAAAATGTTTTTATATAAAAAGCAAGAAAAAAAGAGGACTCGTCGAGTCCCCTTTCATTTCGAAACTTACTGCACAACAACAGGGATACTGTAACTGCGCATAATACCACCAATATTGGCTTCAACAGTAACCTTCGTCTGTCCCCTGCCGA
>JAFQPV010000321.1 GCA_017411585.1 Clostridia bacterium
ATTCAGGCACTTTTTCCGGATGTGTCGCTTATGACGATTCACCGCGATTTGAATGCACTGGAGCTGCAGGGCATCATTACAAAGCATCGCGGTATGGTGAAGTTTGCACGCTTTAAAGAGGATGTGGACTTTCATGTGCGTATGGAAGAAAACAATCCGGGCAAGCTTTCGATGGTGAAAAAAGCAATCACGCTTTTGCAGCCGCACAGCTCTGTGTTTTTGGATGCGGGTACCTCCACACTGTTTTTGGCAAAGAATTTGCCGGACATCAGTTTAAATGTTGTTACGACAAGCCCCGGCATTGCACTGGAGCTTTGCCGACTGCATAATCCGACGGTGACGCTGTGTTGCGGCACAATGAACCGCAGAAATCTGTCGGTTTCAGGGCTGAACACCTTGGAAATGCTTCAAAAAATCAACATCGATATTGCATTTGTCGGTGTGTCCGGTTATTCGGAGAGTGCCGGCTTTACCTGCGGTACGGAGGCGGATATGTTAATTAAGCGTATGGTGTTAGATAAGGCGCGCATGAGCGTGATGCTGTGCGGTGCAGAGAAGCTGGACAGACTTATGCCGTACACCTTTGGCAGTATCGAGGATGCAGATTATATTATTACGGACGGTGCTATGCCGGAAGAATTTGTTGCTGCGGTGAACGCTTCAAATACCAAACTCTTATAATTTGTTGAAAAAGCACAGTTGCAATGGCGCAATGCTGTGCTTTTTTGTTGCAAATATTCTGCGGAAAAGAATTGACAAAATGTTAATATATGATATAATTAACACGTTAATGTTATAAAATGTTAAAATGAACAAAACAGAAAGGATGATTCTTTTGGCAAATGCAGTAATTATGCCTAAAGCCGGTATTACGGTTGAAAGCTGTATCATCGGCACATGGGAAAAGAAGGTTGGCGATTCGGTCAAGGTTGGCGATGTTCTGTTTACCTATGAAACAGATAAGGCAAGCTTTGAATGTGAATCTACAGAAGAAGGTACTTTGCTTGAAATCTTTTATCAGGAAGGCGATGAAGTACCGTGCCTGGTAAATGTTTGCGCTGTAGGTAATCCGGGCGAGGATTGCGCAGCACTGCGCCCGTCGGACAGTGCACCGGCTGAAGAAGCGGTAACGGACAGTGCGCCGGTGGAGGAAAAGGCTGCACCTGTAGCTGTTGCTGAAACAACAGCCGTAGCAGGGGAGAAGAGCGCGGTTTCTCCGCGTGCAAGAAAGCTTGCTGAGCGCGCAGGCGTGGATGCGGCTCTCGCAACACCGACCGGTCCGAACGGCAGAATCATCGAGCGCGACGTGCGCGAGCTGATGAATAATCCGGCGGCTGCGAAGGTTGAGACAGCTCCGGCTGCTGTATCTGCAGCAGATACAGAATATGAAGATGTGAAGTTCAGCGGTATTCGCCGTGCAATTAGCAAGTCGATGCATACTTCGCTTTCGACTATGGCACAGCTTACACACAATACGTCCTTTGATGCAACGAACATCTTAGCCTACAGAAAGCTTTTGAAGGCATCCGAGGGTGAGACTGCCGGTATTACACTCGGCGATATCGTACTGTATGCCGTATCGAGAACACTTTTAAACCATCCGGATTTGAATGCGCATATGCTCGATGACAACAACATCCGTTTGTTTAAACACGTGCACTTGGGCGTTGCGGTGGATACACCGCGCGGTTTGATGGTGCCGACGATTTTCAATGCAGATCAAAAGAGCCTTTTGGAAATTTCTAAAGAAGTTAAGGAGCTTGCGGCGCAGTGCCGTGAGGGTAACATCAGCCCGGATAAGCTTTCCGGCGGTACATTTACCGTATCGAATCTCGGCAACCTCAGCGTAGAATCCTTTACGCCGGTAATCAATCCGCCGCAGACCGGTATTTTAGGCGTATGCGGTACAATTGAGCGTGTACGCAAGGGCAAGGACGGCAATGTTGAGATTTATCCGGCAATGGGTTTGAGCCTGACATACGACCACCGTGCTGTAGATGGTACACCGGCTGCACGTTTCCAGAAGGAGCTCGGCAAGAACTTAGAAAACTTTACGACGCTTCTGGCGAAATAAGGAGGCATAAATATGGAACTGTTTGATTTATTGGTTGTTGGCGGCGGTCCGGGCGGCTATTTGTGCGCTGAACGCGCTGCACAGGGCGGCATGAAGGTTGCCCTTTTTGAGAAAAAGGCACTTGGCGGTACTTGCTTAAATGAAGGCTGTATTCCAACCAAGACACTTTTAAACTCTTCTAAAATGTATAGACATGCAAAGGAGAGCGAGGCGTTCGGTGTAACGGCATCCGATGTGCGTTATGACCATGCAAAGGTTGTGGAAAGAAAGAACCAGGTTGTAAAGACACTGGTTTCCGGTGTCGGTGCAACCATGAAGGGCAATAAGGTCAACGTGATTACGGCTTCGGCTGTTATCAAGGGCCGCGGCGCAAACGGCTTTGCAGTAGAGGCAGAAGGCACAGTGTACGAAGGCAAGCGTCTGGTGATTGCATCCGGCTCGGAAACTGTTGTTCCGCCGGTACCGGGCCTTAAAGAAGGTCTTGCTTCCGGTTTTGTTGTAACCAAACTCGAGGTGCTGGATGCGACAGAGCTTCCGGAAAAATTGGTTGTTATCGGCGGCGGTGTAATCGGTCTTGAAATGGCGTACTACTTTGCAAGTGTAGGCGTTTCCGTAACTGTGATTGAAATGATGCCGAAGATTGCAGGTGCAACCGATCCGGAAATCTGCAAGGTTTTAACAGATGCATTTACAAAGCGCGGTATGGAGTTTAAGCTCTCCTGCAAGGTGCTTGAAGTGAAGGAAAAGAGTGTAATTTACGAAGAAAACGGCGAAAAGAAGGAGATTGCCTGCGATATGGTGCTCTTATCTGCAGGACGTAAGCCGTCCACAGCAGATATCGGCGTAGAAACACTGCAGCTTGAGATGGACAGAGCGGCAATTAAGACAGACCGCCATCTGTGCACCAATGTTTCCGGCGTATATGCCATCGGCGACTGTAACGGTAAGCTGATGCTTGCGCATACAGCTTACAGAGAGGCAGAGGTTGCCGTAAATCATATGCTCGGCAAGACGGATGAAATGCGCTACGATGTAATTCCGTCCGTTATCTATACAGACCCGGAGGTTGCAAGCGTTGGTCTTTCTAAGGAAGATGCTGAAAAGCAGGGGATGAAGGTAAAGGAAGTGAAGCTGCCGATGTCCTATGCAGGTCGTTACCTTGCTGAAACCAATGGCGGCAAGGGCTTCATCAAGCTGGTTGTCGATATGGACAAAAATCGTCTCGTAGGCTGCCATATGGTTGGTTCATATGCATCCGAAATCATTA
>JAFQPV010000322.1 GCA_017411585.1 Clostridia bacterium
GGGGTCCATGGAGACGGGTAAATTTAATATCTCGGGCAATTTGTTTGACGAGCCGGTGCGCGTACTCATATTAGACACGCATTCCTATGTTTGCTACGATAATAGCACAAATGCATCGCTGACCGGCAAATTCTACGTGCCCGGCACGAAGGTTATCAGTGAAGCAAATACCGGGACAAGCTCCTGGGCCGTTACGGATAACGAGGATGGCACACACAGTATGGAGGTTGCCATTCCGGTAAAGAAAGTCGAAAACATTATCGGTTTCGTCTTTTTAAAGAAGTCCTTAAATGATGCAGACCTTTATTTAAAGGATATTCGCTCCACCCTGCTCATTTTGACGCTTGTGACGAGTTTACTTATGGCACTTATGAGCTTCTTGCTTGCAAATGTCATCACCTCGCCTTTAATTCGCCTCACAAAAGCAGTTGAAGAAATTTCCGAGGGTGAGTTTAACCAAAAGGTCGAAGTCATCGGACACGACGAAATTGCGCGTCTGGGCGAATCGTTTAACAATATGACCGGCAAGCTGACACTGATGGAAGAAAAGCGCAAGCAGTTTGTTTCCGATGCTTCACATGAGCTTAAAACGCCGCTTGCAACCATTCGTCTTTCCTGTGAGTCTGCAAAAGCTGCCTTGTCAAGCGGCGCAGCAGGCATTGAAATGGCAGACGAATTTATGGACGATATCACCGGCGAAATTGACCGTTTGAACCGCATCATTGAAAAGCTGCTTGCAATGACGAAAAACGATTCTCAGGTGGTGCGCAGCGATATCACAACTGTAGATTTGCACAATATGATTGTTTCCGTTATCAAAAAGCTTTCTCCGCTTGCGCGCGAAAAAAACATTAGTCTTTCTTTTGTCGGTGAGGATGATGAAAACCACATTCAGATGCTGGCAGATTACGACAAGCTTTACGAGGCTGTGTATAACATCGCGGACAACAGTATCAAGTATACCAATGAAGACGGTATGGTAAAAATTACGCTTCGCGGTGACATCACAAAAACCATTATTGAAATCGAGGACAACGGCATCGGTATCCCGAAGGATCAAGAGGGCTTGATTTTCGACCGCTTCTACCGCGTAGACCGTGCACGTGCGCGCGACACCGGTGGTACAGGTCTCGGTTTATCCATTGCAAATGATGCCATACAGGCGCACGGCGGACACATTGAGCTCATCAGCTCCGAGGGTGTCGGCAGTAAATTCATCATTGTTTTGCCGTATTCAGGCAAATAAATTATGTTTTTTCGCATATTTAACAGTTTTGTAATGTTTCTATGTTAAACTGATAGATAGAGCGAAAGGTTGGTGGATTTATGCGCCTAACAAAAAAAGCAAAAACAATTATTGCCGTCGTACTGACTGCTATACTGCTTATCGCAGCAGCGATTGCGGCATATATGCTTTTCAAGCCGGATGCACAGGGAACGAAACAGACTTTTACACTCTACTTTTTAGACAGCACCGGCGCAAATTTTTCAACAGAAACACGTAGTATTGAAATCACAGATGATGTAGCTGCGGATGATACAAAGTTGCTTTCCTTACTTGTAAACGAGTTGATTGCCGGTCCGAAGGATTCCGTTGTAAACAAACGTGCAATTCCGGCAGAGGCAGAGCTGCTCTCGCTTACAATTGGTGAAGACAAAATTGCGACCGTGAATTTTTCCGATGCATTTAAGTCCAAAACAGATTTAGAAAACAATTTCGCCGTATGCTCGATTGTATTAACGCTTTGTGAAACCGGCAAGGCTGAAAAGGTCGCCGTACAGGTAAACGGTAAGGAAATGATTGGTCAAGGCAAGGTGCCGCTTGGTGCACTCGGTCGCGCGGATATCGTGAATGCCGCTACACCGAAGGAAGCCGATACGCAAAAGACCATTACGCTGTTTTATCCGGATGCAAAAGCTGAAAAGCTACTCACAGAAGAGCGCGCACTGCAGGTGGACGGCGACACAATGACCGCCGCTTTGGTTTTATCCGAGCTGATTAAGGGGACTACCCTTCCGGATGCAGTCAATGTCATTCCTTCCTCGACAAAGGTGCTTTCCTGCGAAACAAAAGAAGGTATTTGCTATGTAAATCTCTCGAAAGATTTTATTGCAAAGAAGCCGGAAGGCAGCGCAGCAGAAACAATGGTTGTTGATTCGATTGTGCACACGCTGACCAATTTAGACGGTGTGACAAAGGTTATGTTCTTAATCGAAGGCGAAAAGGTCGAAACCTACGGTCAGATGATTTTTGACGAGCCGTTTGAAAAAGAACTCGAAGCACCTGCTGCAGAACCTCTGCCTGATGCAGAAGCCGAAACAGCAGAAGAATAAAGATTAAACGCTATGGTATATTCGCCATAGCGTTTTTTGTATATTGAACCGCACCTGTGCGTAACTGGTAGTATAAGAGTAAGACAAAAAACCGACCGATATCCTTATGGATTTCGGTCGGTTTTAACAAGGCTATTCGCCAAAATATTGCTTTTTAAGGCTTATTATTCATAACAACATTCACGCTTCGGGTGGATGTTGTTGAATTATTTAATTTTATCTAATGCCTTTGTGTTCTTTTCAACTTTTGCATTCGGTACCCAGTCATCCATTACCAATGCTTCATAGCGATCATACGCAATCTGGCTCTTTAACTGTTCTTTCAAATCTTCGTAAGCGCCAAATGCTTCCGGATTAGATTCTAATCTCTTAATAATGTGATAACCATATGGCACCTCAACAAGCTCGCTGACTTCACCAACTTCAAGTGCATATGCGCCGTCATCAAACTCCTGCACCATCTGACCGTCATTGTGGTTGAATGTGTAGCCTTCGTCAAAGGAGGTTTCTACATCCTCGGAATATTCACGCATCAACTTTTCAAAGTCCTCGCCTGCTTTAATTCTGTCCAAGATCGCCTGCGCTTCAGCCTTTGCCTCTTCCTTAGTACGTGTAATACCTTCCTGCGGGTTTTCAGACATAATTAAAATATGCTTTGCAGTAATCGCAGAACTGTAATACTCATTCTTTACATTTTCATACTGCGCCTGCAGTTCTTCTTCCGTTACCGCAGTAATCTTTTCATCTTCCGTTACATAATGTGTTTCAACCTTTGTAGCAAGCGCAAGCTTTCTAAAGAAATCCTTTAAAGTATCTTTGGTAACCTGCCACTTCTTCAGCTGCTCTTCTAATGCACCTGCACCGCCATACATCTGCTCGATGTAAGAATTAAAGCTTTGATCAGCATAAGCAATCTCGTCAGCCGTTAAAGAAATGCCAGCTTCTTCCGCTTTTTGTGCCTGCACATAAATCATAACAAACTCATCAATTGCCTTATCCTTGGCAACATCAATTGCCTTGCGGTTGTCCACTTCCACCGTGGTCCAGTTTTCCTCAACCGTCGAATCAAAATTCATTTCAGATGCAATCTGCACTTTAAGTGTGTCTAACATAAAGTTAAACTCACCGCCGGTCACTGCTTCACCGTTAATCACCAGCACCTCATTTAAATCCACAACCTCACAGCCGGACATTACGCCAACCATCAGCGCCAAACACATAAATACGCATGCTATTGCTCTAAATTTCATATAAATACTTCCTTTCCCTGTGTGCGAGCACACTTTTTCTCCTAAAACTTCATGAAATCATTATAGCAGGTATTTATGAAAACTGCAATTCTTTCATGCGTTGTAATATAAACTTAATATTCTGCAATTTCTCTTCAGAGGTCAGTTTTTTTGCTTTATAGGAAAGATAAGGACGTTCTCCGGCAGAAAACAAAATTTGGCCGTTATATTCCCCGACAATGCGCAAAACAAGTGTCATATCTGCACTGGCCGCATCGAAGCGCAACAGCACATTATCGTCTTTTTCCGAGATTTCCGTAATCTTTAAATCCTTGGCATATGCCTTCACAAGCGCAACATCTAAAACGCCGCACACCTCTGTCGGAATGTCACCGAAACGATCCTCCAGCTCCTCTTCAACCGCATAACGGTCTTGCAAGTCGCTGATAGCAGCTATGCGCTTATACATATCAATTCGCGTTTCCTGGCTACGGATATAGCTTTCCGGAATATGGGCATTGACATGAAAATCAATCGCTGTCTCAAGCTGCTCTTCCGGCGCTTTACCACTGAGCTCATCCACGCTTTCTTTTAGCAGCTTACAATACATATCGTAACCGACTGCATCCATATGACCGTGCTGCTGCTCACCCAAAAGATTGCCTGCGCCGCGGATTTCCAAATCACGCATAGCAATTTTAAATCCTGAACCAAACTCCGTAAATTCACGCACGGCACTCAGTCGTTTTTGTGCAATTTCGCTCATGACCAAGCTCTTGCTATATGTCAAATAAGCATATGCCAGTCTGTTCGAGCGTCCGACTCTGCCACGCAGCTGATACAGCTGCGAAAGTCCCATTTTGTCTGCATTTTCTATAATAATCGTATTTACATTGGAGATATCCAGCCCGGTTTCAATGATGGTAGTACATACAAGCACATTGGTCTCGCCTTCCATAAAATCCATCATAACGCGTTCAAGCGCGTCCTCACCCATCTTGCCGTGGCCAACACCAACGCGTGCCTCCGGAATTAACGTTTGCAAGTGACTCGCCTTTGTATGAATGCCGTTAACCTTGTTGTAAAGATAATACACCTGACCGCCGCGCGCAAGTTCTTTTTTAATCGCTTCGACTAGCACATTCTCATCATGCTCCATGACATACGTCTGCACCGGATACCGATTCTGCGGCGGCTGCGAAATCACACTCATATCGCGAATGTTCACCATCGCCATATGCAATGTTCGCGGAATCGGTGTCGCCGAAAGCGTTAATACATCCACGTTTTTGCGAATTTCTTTCAACTTTTCTTTATGAGCAACACCAAAACGCTGCTCCTCATCTATAATCAAAAGACCTAAGTCCCTGAATTCCAAATCCTTCTGCAAAATGCGGTGCGTGCCGATAATCACATCGACCTCGCCCGTTTTCAGCTTTTGAATAATCTTCTTTTGCTCTGCTGCTGTACGAAAACGTGAAAGCATTTCAACCTTAATCGGAAAATTCTGCATGCGCTGCATAAATGTATGGTAATGCTGCATCGCAAGAATCGTGGTCGGCACCAAATACGCAACCTGCTTTGAATCCATTACAGCTTTAAACGCAGCACGGATGGCAACCTCCGTTTTTCCGTAGCCGACATCGCCGCAAAGCAGTCTGTCCATTGGGCGCGTGGATTCCATATCCTTTTTCACTTCTTCGATACTGCGTAGCTGATCCGGTGTTTCCGAATACGCAAAACCGTCCTCAAACTCGCGTTGCCATGGTGTATCTTCTGAAAAGGCAAAGCCCTGCATACGTGAGCGTTCACCGTACAGGCGAATCAAGTGTTGTGCTAAATCCGAAGCAGAAGCTTTCACACGCGCTTTGGTTTTATTCCAATCCGTTCCGCCAAGGCGGTTGACTTTAACAGTTTTACCTGTGCCGCCGATATATTTGTAGAGCATATCCAACTGATCCACCGGCACATATAAATTGTCGGTACCATGGTAAGAAACCTTTAAATAGTCCTTCGTCACACCATCCACCGTCAGCTTGGCAATACCGTCATATCTGCCAATGCCGTGCGCCTGATGTACAACATAGTCGCCAGGCTGAATATCCGTAAAGGAACGCAATTTGTTGGCACCGTCCGGCTTTGCACCGCGGCCGCTTCTGCGTTTTTTCTCCTGAAACACTTCTCGGTCGCTGATAAGCGCAAAACGAATATCCGGGTATTCAAAGCCGCCGGATATGCTGCCGGTGCTGACAGATAAGATGCCTTCATGGAAGGTTTCCGGTGTCTTAATATAAACACATTCGATATCATTATTATTTAATTCAGTTGAAAAGCTCTCCGCGCGTGCAGATGCGCCTGCAAGCACAAGAACGGTTGCTTTCTTTTGATGATAATCTCTTAAATCCTCGGTCAAAAAGTCCATTTTCCCGTGAAAACTGTTCATCGAACGAGACATTAGATTATAGCTTGCCGCCGCACGAAATTCAGCCGAGGATGCATTAATCGCTGACATCGTAAGCATCGGCAGGGCATTCATTTTTTGTACAAGCGTTTTATACTCTGCCCAAAGCCCCTTTGTCTTCGGCAAAATTAGTGCACGCTCCATCAAATCCGTAAGCGTTTCCGAAAGTTCTATCTCTGTTGCTTTTGCATTCTGAGAAACCGTTTTCGGTTCATCCACAAATATAACAGCGCCCGAAAAATAATCCAGAACAGTTGAAATTTGAGGATAAATACGGTTTATATATCTGTCCACTGATGCAAAATACAATTTTTCCGTAAAGCTTTCTATATCTGCACTGATTCTGGCGCAGTACGCTTCATCCCCTTTTTGAGCGTACTTTTTAAGCTCTTTTTTCAGAGCTTCGACAATTGCATCACGCCGCTGCGGCGTATAGAGTGCTTCTCTGCAAGCAATAACCTCTGCACTCTCTGTCTTTTCTATCGAGACCTGCGTGCCAACATCAAAAAATCGGATGGAGTCTACCTCGTCATCAAAAAACTCTATACGCACCGGTTCGTCATAGTTTGGCGAAAACACGTCCAAAATACCGCCACGCATGGAAAACTGTCCAATACCCTCTACCGTATCACAGCGTTCATAACCAAGCTCAATCAGCTTAATACATAACGTCTCCAGGTTGAAGACAGCACCAAGTTCAAAACTTAATACAGTGTTTTTAAACAGCTCCGGCGGCACAGTATACTGCAAAAGCGCCTCTATACTTGTAACCGCAATTGCGTCCTCGCGCTCTGTAATGTGCTTTAATGCGCGCAAACGCGCATAAGCGGTCTCACGGCTGACAGAGTCAACCTCGTAATAAATATAATCTTTGGAGGTAAACAAGCACGTGCGCATACCGGCAAAGAACTTCAAATCTTCAAACAGCATACGCGCTTCATAATCCGAGGCCGAAACGACCAGCGCACGCGCACTTTTTTCGTGCATCACGCTTGCGATAAAGTGCGCCTTTTGCGCTGCATTCGAGCAAACAACACTGACCGGTGAAACGCCGCGTTTGAGCGTTTCACAGATACTTGTATATTCTGCGCTTTTATTTAAAACATTTAAAAGATGCACTTTATCTCACCTCCGACTTAACCCTTAATTGTTACATTATACTTTCCGGCTGCCGCATCAGCACCCTCACGGATAATACACGACAGCATATCCGGTATCTTTTCAATAATCTTTTCAATCACTATAATTTCTTCACGTGAAAATCGACCGAGCACGTGCCCAACTAAGTTTTCCCCTTCACCCGGCGGTTCGCCGATACCAATACGAATACGTGCAAAATGATCGCTGACCAACTGGTAAATTATAGACTTCATGCCATTATGACCGCCGTCCGAACCTTTTTTGCGAATTCGAACCGAACCGACTGCCAAGCTCTTATCATCATAAATCACAATGATATTTTCCGGCGGTATTTTATAGAAATTCGCAATTTCACGGATACTTTCACCGCTTAGGTTCATAAAGGTCTGCGGCTTTGCGAGCAAAACCTTTTCTCCTTCTATTGTACATTCACCCAAAAGCGCTTTATGCTTAATTTTGTTGATTTTGGTACGGTAAATATCTGATAAATAATCCAGAATTTCAAAACCGACGTTATGACGCGTCATACGGTATTTATCACCCGGATTCCCGAGACCGGCGATTAAGTACATACCGAACCCTCCCTCTTGTTTTATTACAATCCAAAAAGGTCAGGTAAAAAGCTACCTAACCTTTTTGAATATGTACGTTAAAATTAATTGAACAACGGACTTACAGAAACGTCCTCATAAATTCTACTGATTGCTTCTGCAAATACAGGTGCAACA
>JAFQPV010000323.1 GCA_017411585.1 Clostridia bacterium
ATGCTCATTGTCGGCAATCATTTAAAAGAGCAGGGCCTGCTCACCAAGGACACCATTACCGCAACTGTTATGAGCAATCTCGGTTTCTTCCTGGCTGCTGAAAAACTCGGCATCCATGCCGTACAAACTGCAGTCGGCGACCGTTATGTTTTAGAAGAAATGCTCAAAGAAGGCTACGCACTCGGTGGTGAGGAATCCGGTCACATTATTTATCTGCACAAAAACACAACCGGTGACGGGCTTTTGTCTGCGCTGCTTCTGTTATCCGTTATGCAGCACACGAAAAAGAAGCTTTCCGAGCTTAGAAAAATCATGACTGTTTTACCGCAGGTGCTTGTAAATGCGCGCGTGAAAAACGAAAACAAGCCGCTTTTAAGCACCGACAAAACCATCAAAACCGCCATTGCAGAGGTCGAAGCCGCACTCAGCGGTCAGGGCCGCGTGCTCATCCGCCCCTCCGGCACAGAGCCGGTCGTGCGCGTCATGCTCGAAGGGCAAAACAAGGCACAGCTGCAAGCGGATGCGCAAAAATTAGCGGATTTAATCGAATCCCTTTTGGGCTGAATCTGAAACGAAGCGAGGCTTGGGCTTATGCTGCTGGAGGAAATTTTACGCTACATGCAAACCTTAAAAAAGGATTTCGGACTGCAACTTTCTTTGCACGGGCCGAAAACCATGCTCGGCGATTTTCCGGACTACAGAATTCATTCCAATCCCTACTGCATGCTGATAAAGCAAAGTCCGCAGCTCTGGCACAAGTGCCACCGCCAGCAAAGCAAGATTGTTTCCCATGAGGTTTCCTCTTGCGGCACCTGCTTTGCCGGTGTGTTTGAATACATTATTCCGCTGCGCACCGGTGCAGGCGAAAAAACGCAGGTATTCATGTGTATCAGCGGCTACCGGAACGATGCGCGCGCACAAAGACAGCTTCGCATGCTGGAGCGCAGCTTCGGGATGGATATGCAGGTTTTAAAGGCGGCATATGAAAAGTATCTGCGCCCCATGCCGGACGCACCGCCGGATGCAGAAGTACTTGCGCCGCTGGTTAAGATGCTCGAGCAGTATTTCAGCAACCCCAAAAACCGACGCGGCAGCAACAGCGACTACATCTATGCGCACGCGATTGCCTATATTCATCAGCACTACAGAGAAAAAATCCGCTTAGAGGATATCTGCAATTTCTGTCATTGCAGCAAATCGTATATCAGCCATATGTTTAAAAAACGCACCGGCTGCTCCGTATCCAATTATATTATGCAGCTGCGACTGGAAAAGGCAAAAAAGCTGTTAGAGCGCGAACGTATTACGGTAAAAGCAGCTGCAGAGGCTGTTGGCTTTCCGGAGCCGTACTACTTTTCGAATTCTTTTAAGAAGTATTTTAATATAGCACCAAGCGCTATTCGAAAGGATGATTTACATGAAATTTGAATCCAAATGTCTCTATGAGGGTTATACCCCAAAAAACGGCGAGGCACAAACCCTGCCGATTGTTCAGAGCACAACATTTAAGTATGAGTCGACCGAGCAGGTTGCAAAGCTCTTTGACTTAACCGAAAACGGCTTCTTCTACTCCAGACTTGCTAACCCGACCGTAGATGCGGTGGAAAAGAAGATTGCAGCACTTGAAGGTGGCGTTGGTGCACTTTGTACCGCGTCCGGACAAGCTGCATCGACACTGTCCCTGCTTAATATTTTAGGCAGCGGCGACCACTTTATCAGCTCTGCTTCAATTTACGGCGGCACCGTAAATCTCTTCGCGGTTACACTTAAGAAGCTCGGCATCGAAGTAACCTTCGTTGACAATGATGCAACCGAAGAAGAATTGGAAGCTGCCCTTCGTCCGAATACAAAAGCAGTCTTTGGCGAAACCATCTCGAACCCGACCATCTGCGTGTTCGACATTGAGCGTTGGGCAAACTTTGCACACAAGCATAACCTTCCGCTTATCGTGGACAACACCTTTGCGACACCGTATCTGTGCCGTCCATTCGAGTTTGGCGCAGACATTGTTGTGCACTCGACTACAAAGTACTTAGACGGTCACGCATTGCAGACCGGCGGTGTGATTGTAGACTCCGGTAAGTTTGATTGGACCAACGGCAACTACCCTGAATTCACCGAGCCGGACGAATCGTATCACGGCGTGGTCTATACAAAGGATTTCGGCGAGAGCGCATACATCGTAAAGGCGCGCGTACAGCTGATGCGCGACCTCGGTGCGTGCCAGAGTGCCTTCGGCGCATTCTTGATCAATCAGGGTATCGAAACCCTGCCGGTGCGCATGGACCGTCACTGCCGCAACGCAGAGGCTGTTGCAGAGTTTCTGTCCAAGCATCCGAAGGTAGAATCCGTTGCTTATCCGACACTGGAAGGCAATCCGTATAAAGAACTGGCTGCAAAATATCTGCCGATTGGCTGCAGCGGCGTTATCGCCTTCACCGTAAAAGGCGGCAGAGAAGCCGGCGCGAAGTTTATCGACTCTCTGAAGATGGCTTCCCTTTTGGTACACGTTGCAGACATCCGCACCTGTGTACTGCATCCGGCAAGCTCGACACACCGCCAGCTCACAGAAGAGCAGCTCATCGCAGGCGGCGTAGCACCGGGTCTGATTCGTCTCTCCGTTGGTATCGAAAATATCGACGATATTATCGAAGACCTCGACCAGGCGCTCGCACAGTGCTAATTCAAAAAAACATACAAAAGCCGATAGAAAAATCTATCGGCTTTTATGTTTACCTCTCCCTCGGTACATTCGGGATCAACAATCGCTGTCCCGGATAAATCAAATCCGGATTTTCGAGCCGGTTCACGCTCTTTAAAAGCGCAAGCGGCACGCGGTAAT
>JAFQPV010000324.1 GCA_017411585.1 Clostridia bacterium
CAGATAATGCAATCATCAGCGAAAAGTACATTGCGCAGCAGACCAACAACTTTGGCTATCTCATTTCCAAAGAAGACGGTACAGTAGATTTCTTTGTAGGTAAAATCGGCAAAGCTGCCGAGAAGATTTACTCCGGTACAAACCTGATGTTAAATCCGGATATTGAGAATAATCATTATATCTTTATTACACCGCAGCAGGAAGATGCAAATCTTTTAGACATTACAACAATGTTTGGTAAAAAAGCCGTGCCGGTTGGTGAAGGTGCAAGCAGAGCCGGCATCAACTACATTCGTAACAGCCGCGACTTTAAGAAGATGTGCTATATGAAGAACTACACCGAAGAAACCATGTCCGGCGAGCTGTACTATGCTGAAAACAAGTTCGGTTCCGTTAAGCCGGTGAAAGTAGCTGACGGTGTCAACTTGGCAGCAGGCAGCGAAGATATGGAATACATTGTATACTTCACAAACATCGATTTGCAGACCGGCGTTGGTGCAATGCACGTGTTTGACGGCAAGAAATCCAAGAAGATTGCCGACAATGTTGCATACTTCTCCTTTACAGACGATGATAAAAAGATTTACTACCTCACCAATTGTTCGGAAGACTTTACAAAGGCAACACTCAATATTGCAAGCCTGAAGAACCCGAGCAAGAAGATGGTTGTTGACAAGGAAATCTCCCTGCCGAGCTCGACCGGTTTCCTCTATTCCGATCGTGACGACGGCTCGGTTTACTACATGAAGAATTATGATGCATCCGCGCAAAAGGGTGATTTGTACTTTGCTAAGAACGGCAAGACCGGCACACTCGTAGAAAAGGGTGTATCCAAGTTAATTTTAGAGTAATCTGAAACAACCGAATTCGGGTGCTTTCAAACAAACGAAAGCACCCGTTTTTTTCAAATCCATACGAAAAGGATTGATTGTTTTGAAAAATAAAACCGTATTTTTTTGCAGCGACTGCGGAAATGAAACCGCCAAATGGTACGGCAAGTGCCCTGCCTGCGGCGCGTGGAATACTTTGGTGGAAGAAACAGTCGTAACAGCGCCGTCAAAATCCGCAGCGAAAAAAGCAACCTATTCCCTCTCTGATTTTACAAAGCCAACAAAGCTGAAGGACATCACAACGGAGGACGAAATCCGCAAGTCTACAGGGCTTTCGGAGCTTGACCGCGTACTCGGCGGCGGACTGGTGACCGGCTCGCTGATTTTAATCGGCGGTGACCCGGGCATCGGTAAGTCTACCCTGCTTTTGCAGATTTGTGATTGCCTTGGTGAGAGCGGCGGCGTACTTTATGTTTCAGGCGAAGAATCAGAGCGACAATTGAAGATGCGCGCACAGCGCTTAAATATTCATTCGGAAGCACTTTCCATCGTGTCGCAGGTGAATATGGATGCGGTGCTCAAAAACATTGACGATACCTCCCCCGCCTTTGTAATTATCGACTCAATTCAGACGATGTATGCGCCGGAGCTGACCGCTGCGCCGGGCAGCGTGTCACAGGTGCGCGAGGTCACGATGACGCTTATGCGCAAGGCAAAGGAAAACGGCATCACCATTTTGGTGGTCGGTCATGTGACCAAGGACGGCGGCATCGCCGGTCCGAAGGTATTAGAGCATATGGTGGACTGCGTGTTGTATTTTGAGGGCGAACGCCATCAGAATTACCGCATACTGCGCGGCGTGAAAAACCGTTTTGGCTCTACAAATGAAATCGGCGTATTTGAAATGCGCGAGAGCGGTCTTGTGCAGGTTGAAAATCCGTCTGTTGCGCTTTTGGAAGGCAGACCGAAGAATGTCGCAGGCACAGCGGTGATTTGCGCTATGGAAGGCTCCAGACCCCTTTTGGCGGAAATTCAGTCGCTCGTTGCAACCACAGCCTTTGCCGTACCGCGCAGAAGTGCAAACGGCGTAGACCACAACCGCGTTGCGATGCTGCTTGCCGTTTTAGAAAAGCGCGTCGGTATGAATTTGTCCAATCAGGATGCGTATGTGAACGTAGTCGGTGGCGTAAGAATCGACGAGCCTGCCGCGGATTTGGGCATAATCTGCTCGCTTGCCTCCGGTTTTCGAAACTTCGTTGTGCCGGATGACACTGCGCTCATCGGTGAAGTTGGCTTGACGGGTGAGCTTCGCGCAGTCAATCACATTGAAAAACGCATTTCCGAGATTGAAAAGCTCGGGTTTAAAAAATGTGTACTGCCAAAGAACAACCAAAGTGCACTGAAAGCATTTAAAACAAATGTCGATTTGATTTTTGCCGGCAGTGTAATTGAAGCCTTGTCGTTTATAAGAGAATAACAAAAAAATCCAATGCTTACTGCATTGGATTTTTTATTCTAAATAAGTCGCATCCGTTTTGCATTGTGGTCTTGACGACCTCATCGACGGAGACGTTTTTGATTTCCGCAAGCTTCTGCGCAACATAGATGGTCTTTCGCGGGTCGTTACGCTTGCCGCGCAAGGGTTCAGGCGTTAAGTATGGGCAATCCGTTTCCAAAAGGATTTTTGAAAGCGGCACCGCATCGGCAACCTGCAACAGTCTGTTCGCGTTTTTAAACGTCAGCGCACCGCCGATGGAAATGTAGAGCCCCATCTTTAACACCTCGCGCGCAATTTCAACGCTGCCGGAAAAGCAATGCACCACGCCGCTGCTCTCTTTTAAATCATAGCGGCGGAGAATGTCCATACAATCCTTATGCGCATCTCGGTTGTGAATCACCACAGGCATACCGATTTCGGCAGCATAGGAAAGCTGACGGTCAAACCAGTATTTCTGCGTTTCGCGCTCAGAGTTATCGTAGTAATAGTCCAAGCCGATTTCACCAATGGCACAGACCTTTTCTTCCTTAGCAAGCGCCTTAATTTCCGCAAAGCTTTCCTCGGTCATTTCGTCTGCGCTGTGCGGATGTACACCGACAGCAGCATAAACGCCTGGATACTGCTTCGCGAGCGCTACAGAATCGTAGGAAGACTCTAAGCAGCAGCCGATATTGACGATTAGACCGATGTTTTCATCGAAGCAGCCGCGGATGACCTCGTCACGGTCTTCGTCAAAACGCGGATCATTTAAATGTGCGTGTGTATCAAAAATCATCATTATCTGTCCTCTAACGAAACATATTCCTTCGAACTGATTACCGACTTGTATGCCGGGCGGATAATCTTATCATTTGCAATCACTTCTTCAATTCTGTGCGCCGACCAGCCGACAATTCTGGAAATCGCAAAAATCGGCGTATACAGTTCCGGCGGCAGATTCAGCATCTTGTATACAAAGCCGGAATACAAATCGACGTTGGCGCAAATCGGCTTGTCGATTTTCTTTTCCTCGATAAAAATTCGCGGTGTGTTTTCCTGGATAATTTCATAGAGCCTGAACTCTTCCATCATACCGCGCTGCTCAGCAAGCTCTCTCGCCTTTTCCTTGAGCATTACCTCACGCGGGTCGGACAATGTGTAAATCGCGTGTCCCATACCGTAGACAAGACCGCTTCTGTCGTAAGATTCTTTTCTAAACAGCTTACGGATATGGTCGCAAACCTGTTTTTCATCGTTAATATCCGACACATTCTTTTTAAAGTCCTCAATCATACCCATTACGCGCAGGTTTGCACCACCGTGCTTCGGTCCCTTCAGCGAACCAACCGCCGCCGCGATTGCGGAGTACGTATCCGTACCGGAGGACGCAAGCACACGTGTTGTAAATGCAGAGTTATTGCCGCCGCCATGCTCCGCGTGCAGGATAAACGCAAGGTCTAAGATTTCAGCCTCCAGCGGCTCAAACTTGTTGTCCGGGCGCAGCATATACAAAAAGTTTTCCGCAGTGGACAAATCTGGGCGCGGAGAGTGAATATAAAGGCTCTGCCCGTCGTGGTAGTGGCGCTTTGCCTGGTAGCCATAGGCAACCATCGTCGGAAAACGTGAAATCAGCTCAATCGACTGGCGCAGCATATTTGCAAAGCTCGTATCGTCCGGGTTCTGGTCATACGAATAGCTTGCAAGCACACAGCGCGCGAGCTTGTTCATAATATCCGCACTCGGTGCGCGCATGATCATATCCTCAGCAAAGCCGTCCGGCAAGTCGCGAAACTCGCCCAAAAGTCTTGAAAAAGTTTCCAATTCCTTTGCATCCGGCAGCTGACTGGAAAGCAGCAGATAAATGACCTCTTCAAAGCCATAGCGCTTTTCGCGTCTGCAGCCGTCCACAATTTCGCGCACATCAATACCGCGGTATCTGAGTCTGCCGGCGCAAGGGATTTTTTCACCGTCTTCGATGTAGTAACCCTTTACGTCACCAATGGCAGTAAGACCTGCCATAACACCGGTACCATCGTTACGGCGTAGACCGCGCTTTACATTGTATTTGTCATACAGCGACCGGTCGAGCGGACGGTACGCATCCTTTATTACGTGAAAAAAAGATTCCATCTTTTCACCATTTTTCTGATTTATCATGTCAAATATCCTCCGTATAGGTCAATATTTTTCACAGTATACCACCAAAATATGGATTTGGCAAGATTTTTTTACTTACTTCTGTGTATTTTGTGCCTGAATAAAGCGGGCAATTATACGCGATGCGTTAAAATGAATCACCAGCGCAAGAATTATTGTTAAAATGACTGCAAAGAACAAAAGTGCATACAGCTGGGTGTAGTAGAAAAGCGCAACAATTGCAGCAGCGACAAAAATGAGCATCAAAAGATTCGGCATCCACTTAATCATCGCAAATAAAAGTGCATTCTTATAGAGCTGCTTTGTTGTGTCCTCGAAGCTGACCATCAGCTGATAAATATAAAAGTGCATAAACGTATACAGCAAAAGGAAAATGCCGATAAGCACCATACTCACCACCGACATCGGCCCGGTCATAACGTTGGTGTAAAAATTAATCAGTGTTGAAAATACAAAAATCGCAGCAATGTCCACAGCCAAAACAATCAGACTTTGCTTGATATTTTCTTTAATTGTACCGATAAAATCTGCCCAAACCCAGGCAAATTCGCTGCGCGAATAGTTACGCAGTATGTACGAAATGCCGGCAGAGGCAGGGCCTGTGCCCCACAAAACGCAAACAAGCATCGCAAACATAAAGCGCAGCATAATATCTACTAAAAACGCGCTTTTTACCGGCATGGCTGCAAGCAAGCCTGCCATATCACCGCTCCACTGTGAAATCGATGTGGCATTGATTGGCGAAAACCAAAACAAAAGCAGAATGTACGGCAGCGAGAAAACCAAAAACAGAAAGTTTATGTTAATTAGTGGTAAAAACTTTCTGAAAATAATGGTCATAAACGCTAAAAAACCGCGTTTTTCGTGTTCTTTCTCAATCTCTTTTAAAACGTTATCCTCGTAATCGCTGAATTTTGCCATTATAATCCTCTCCTTTAAAACTCTATTCCCTTACGCGCTTCAATGCCCTGATTGTACGGATGCTTTTGCGCCTGCATATTTGTAATGTAATCCGCCAATGCAAAAACCTCGTCCGGCGCGTTTCTGCCGGTAAGCACCAATTCCGTATTTTCGCTTTTTTCGTGAATTAACGCCAAAAGCTCTTCCAATGTAATGAACTTAAAATAGTGTGCCCACAGAATTTCATCTAACACAAGCAAGTCACATTCGCCGCTTTTTGCTGTTTTTAGCGCATAGGCATATGCTTTTAAAATGTCTTTTTTCAAATATTCCAAATCGAGCTCCGTATGGTCATCAAAGACCAAATCGTGCTCGCTTTCAAAGCGAAGCACGCGAAAACGCGCATCGGACAGCGCACAAATCGCCGCCGCTTCCCCGCTTTCGAACGGTTTTAAAAACTGCAGTACACACACATTGCCGCCTGCACCGTAGCAGCGCATTGCAAGCCCGAAAGCCGCGGTGGATTTGCCCTTGCCATCACCGATATATACATGCACCAAGCCTTTTTCCATGTTACTTCTCACCTGCCGCCAAAATCTTTTTAAGATAGTGCCCCGTAGACGATGCCTCGCACTCGGACACTTTTTCAGGTGTACCGCAGCAAAGAATTTTCCCGCCTTCGTCTCCGCCCTCAGGGCCTAAATCAATGATATAGTCCGCCGTTTTTATGACATCGAGGTTGTGCTCGATAATTAAAACGGTGTTGCCGGACTCCAAAAGGCGCTCCAGCACCTCCAGCAGGCGATGAACGTCTGCTATATGCAGACCGGTGGTTGGCTCATCTAAAATATAAATTGTCTTGCCTGTCGAACGCTTACAAAGCTCGGTTGCAAGCTTAACACGCTGCGCCTCGCCGCCGGAAAGCGTCGTAGACGGCTGTCCGAGCTTGATATAGCCAAGACCCACATCGTAAAGCGTTTGTATCTTACGCGCGATTTTAGGGATGTTTGCAAAGAAATCAAGCGCTTCCTCGACCGTCATCTCCAAAACCTCGTGGATATTCTTGCCTTTATACTTAACCTCAAGCGTTTCTTTTGAGTAACGCTTGCCCTTACATACCTCACACGGTACATATACATCCGGCAGGAAATTCATTTCAATCTGAATAATACCGTCGCCCGAGCAAGCCTCACAGCGACCACCCTTGACATTGAAGCTGAAGCGACCGGCATTGTAGCCGCGCATCTTAGCTTCAACCGTTCCTGCAAACAGGTCGCGTATATCTGAAAACAGACCGGTATATGTTGCCGGATTGGAGCGCGGTGTGCGCCCGATTGGCGACTGGTCGATGTTGATGACCTTATCGAGGTGTTCAACACCCTTGATTTCCTTTACTTTGCCGTTTTTGGTGCGCGCACGGTTCAACTCGCGCGCAAGGTATTTATACAAAATCTCATTCACCAGCGACGATTTACCCGAGCCGGAAACGCCGGTCACGCAGGTAAAAGTACCGAGCGGAACCTTTACGTTGACATTTTTCAAGTTGTTTTCCGCTGCGCCCTTGATTTCCAAAAACGTGCCGTTGCCCTTTCTGCGCGACTTGGGCACAGGAATGGACTTTCTGCCGCTTAAGTAATCGCCGGTATGCGAGCCGACAACACGCTTGATTTCCTCCACATCGCCCTGTGCGACGATTTCGCCGCCGTGCACACCCGCACCCGGGCCAACGTCGATAATATGGTCTGCTGCATACATCGTGTCCTCATCGTGCTCCACGACAATCAGCGTATTGCCCGCATCGCGGAGACGTTTTAAGGTTGTAATCAGCTTTTCGTTGTCACGCTGATGCAGACCGATGCTCGGCTCGTCTAAAATATACAAAACACCGACAAGGCCGGAGCCAATCTGCGTTGCAAGGCGGATACGCTGCGATTCACCGCCGGAAAGCGTACCGGCACTTCTGGACAGCGTAAGATACCCCAAGCCGACATCCTTTAAGAAGTTAAGCCTTGCCATAATTTCTTTAATGACCTGATTTCCGATTTTCTCCTCGCGCGCCGTTAGTTTCAGGTTGTTAAAAAACTCTATTTCCTGCACAACGGACATACTGCAAAGCTCGTCAATGTTCTTGCCGCCGACCGTAACCGCCAGAATCTGCGGTCTTAAACGCTTGCCTTCACAGCTCGAGCATAAGTGGTTGGTCATATAACCTTCGATTTCTGCGCACGCCCAGTCAGACGTTGTCTCTTTATAGCGGCGTTGTAAGTTATTTACAAGGCCTTCAAAATCAGTGTGATATTCACTTTTGCCGTGCTTGCCTTTATATTCGACAAGCACCTGCTCCCCGTTTGTGCCAAAGAGCATAATGTTTTTAGCTTCGTCACTAAGTTCCTTATACGGCACATCCAGGCTGAAGTTATAGTGCTTCGCAAGCGCACGATAATACGATGCCGCAACACTGTCTTCGATATACGGTGCCATCCAGCCGCTGACCGCAAGCGCACCCTCGCGCAGGGTTTTATTCTCATCACGTACGACCAAATCCGGGTCGACCTTCATGGTAAAGCCGAGACCGTCGCACTCTTCACACGCGCCAAACGGCGAGTTAAACGAAAACGAGCGCGGCGACAGCTCCTCCATACTCACGCCGCAATCCTCGCAGGCATAGTTTTGCGAGTACAGCGTATCATCACCGCCGATAACGGAGGCAATCACCAAGCCGCCGCTGATTTTCAGCGCCGCTTCAATCGAGTCTGCCAAACGGCGGCGGATATCCGGCTTCATAATGATACGGTCGATAACAATTTCAATGGAGTGCTTTTTATTCTTTTCAAGCGAAATTTCCTCGGACAGCTCATAGAGGTTGCCGTCCACACGCACACGTACATAGCCGCCCTTTTTCGCATCGGTAAACACCTTCTGATGCTCGCCCTTCTTCGCGCGCACCACCGGTGCAAGAATCATCAGCTTTGTCTGCTCCGGCAGCTCCATCACGCTGTCGATAATCTGGTCGACCGTCTGTCTTGCAATTTCCTTGCCGCAGATATGACAATGCGGCACGCCGATGTGTGCATACAAAAGGCGGAAATAGTCGTAAATCTCCGTTACTGTACCTACGGTCGAGCGCGGGTTTTTGTTCGTGGTCTTCTGGTCAATGCTAATCGCCGGTGAAAGGCCTTCAATTGAATCCAAATCCGGTTTGTCCATCTGCCCTAAGAACATTCGCGCATACGAGGATAAAGACTCAATATAACGTCTTTGTCCCTCGGCGTAGATGGTATCAAACGCAAGCGACGATTTGCCCGAGCCGCTCAGCCCCGTCACAACCACCAGCTTGTCGCGCGGGATGGTTACATCAATATTTTTTAAATTGTGCACTCTGGCACCCTTTATTACAATATTATCCTTCGCCATTTTCGTTCACCTTTAGCTTTAATTCAATAATTTTATCACGCAGGTATGCCGCGCGCTCGAAGTCGAGATTCTTTGCCGCCAGGCGCATTTCCTCGGAAAGCTCTTCAATCTGCTCCCTGGTATCTGCTATACTGAGCGCCGGCTTCGTATCTTCATCCTTGTATTCCTTTGTCGCCTCGATAACCTCACGAATTGATTTCTGAATCGTTTTCGGCACAATGCCGTGTTCGTCATTATACGCCTGCTGAATTGCGCGGCGGCGGTTGGTTTCATCCATCGCGCGCTGCATCGAATCCGTCATATGCTCCGCGTACATAATAACCTCACCCTCGGCATTTCGCGCCGCACGGCCGATGGTCTGAATCAGCGACGTTTCATTTCTTAAAAACCCTTCCTTGTCCGCATCCAAAATCGCCACAAGCGATACCTCCGGCAGGTCAAGCCCTTCACGCAACAGGTTAATGCCGACCAATACATCATACACGCCACCGCGCAGGTCATTAATAATCTTCATGCGCTCAATCGTGTGCACGTCTGAGTGCATATACGTCACCTTGATGCCAAGCTCTTCCATATAGGAGGTAAGGTCTTCTGCCATACGCTTTGTCATCGTTGTCACGAGCACACGCTCACCCTTTTCGGCGCGCTTATTGACCTCACCAATCAAATCTTCTATCTGTGTTTTTACCGGGCGGACATGGATTTTCGGGTCCAAAAGTCCGGTCGGACGGATAACCTGCTCCACAATCTGCGCTGAATGATTCTTTTCATAGTCTGCCGGCGTTGCCGATACAAATACCACCTGATGAATATGGTCTTCAAACTCCTCAAAGCAGAGCGGGCGGTTATCAAATGCAGACGGCAAGCGAAATCCGTATTCTACAAGCGACTGCTTTCTCGAGCGGTCACCGGCATACATCGCGCGCACCTGCGGAATGGTCACGTGCGACTCGTCGACAATCAAAAGAAAGTCCTCCGGAAAGTAATCCATCAACGTAAACGGCGCACTGCCTGCCGCTCTTCCGCTGATATGACGCGAATAGTTTTCAATGCCGGAGCAAAAGCCGACCTCGCGCATCATTTCTATATCATATTTCGTGCGCTGCGCAATGCGCTGTGCCTCCACCAGCTTGTTTTGACTTTCAAAGTAGGCAACTCTTTCCTCAAGCTCGGCCTCAATTGCCTCTATTGCCTGCTCCATCTTTTCTTTGGTGGTAACATAGTGCGATGCCGGGAAAATCACGCAATGCTCTCGAAGACCGATAATTTCGCCGGTTAAGGCATTGATTTCGGAAATGCGGTCAATCTCAACACCAAAAAACTCGACGCGAATTGCATTCTCGCTTTGGTCGGACGGGAAAATCTCCACTGTGTCGCCGCGCACGCGGAATTTATTTCTCGAAAAATCGATGTCGTTTCTCTCGTACTGGATTTCAATAAGCCTGCGCATCACTTCGTCCGGACCTTTTTCCATGCCAACGCGCAGCGATAAAACGAGGTTGTTATAGTCAATCGGGTCGCCGAGGCCGTAGATACAAGAAACACTGGCAACAATGATGACATCCTTGCGCTCAAAAAGCGCGGCTGTCGCACTATGGCGAAGCTTATCAATTTCATCATTGACCGACGAATCCTTTTCAATATATGTGTCCGTATTCGGAATATAGGCCTCCGGTTGATAGTAGTCGTAGTATGAAACAAAATACTCCACTGCGCTGTTCGGAAAAAACGCCTTAAACTCGCTGCAAAGCTGCGCGGCAAGCGTTTTATTGTGCGCTAAAACAAGCGTAGGTTTATTCACCTGCGCGATGACATTCGCCATTGTAAAGGTTTTACCCGAGCCGGTTACGCCCAAGAGCGTCTGCCCCTGCATCCCCTGCTCGATACCGTCAGAAAGCACACGGATGGCCTTCGGCTGGTCACCTGTCGGCTTGTATTCAGATACGACTTCAAACCGGTTCATAATCTCTCCTAAAAAATATACTCCAGCACACAATATGCATTAATATAGTATACCATATGGAGGCTGTGTTTACAAGCAAATTCACAATTTATTTAATAAAAAAACAGACTTCAAGGGATGCCCCTCAAAGTCTGAATTAATTATTTTGCCATAAGACCGTTATATGGTGAGCCGAGTAATTCAACTGCAGCAGCCAATTGTGCATCTACAAGCACCTTTATATCGTCCGATGCATTCGTGATATGAATTTGTGTAATCAAATCCAGCTCACCCGTCGGAGTGATACCGTTCGCGCTCTGATAAGCATACACTGCGTTTTTAAAGTCGTCGGAATATGTATTATCCATCGCACCAACCGTATAATCCATATACATAAGACGCTGTTTATACGCTTTGATGCCCTCCTGCTCCACGCCAATCGGATATGTCGTCTGATAAATCAGCTTGTCCACATTCGTATCCTTCAGCTTATAGGACCGATTTTCAACCTTCACATCCGGTGTTAAACCGACTTTGTTGATTCTTTTACCGGATCTTGTGAAATATTCGCCCGTTGTCAGCTTGCAGGCGCGGTCAGCATACAGCGGAAACACCGACTGCGTTACCGCTTTACCAAAGGTTTTCTGTCCGACGAGCTTAGATGCGCCGGATTCCTGCAACGCACTTGCAAGAATTTCAGCGGCGCTTGCCGTATTCTCATTAACAAGTGTCGCAATATTATACTTCGATTCCGTCAAATAAGACTTGTAGTCCATGGTCAGCTCATTTGCGCGGGTATAGTGCTGAATAATCGTACCTGCCGGCACAAGCATTCTTGCAATTGCAATCGCAGTGTCAACATAGCCACCGCCGTTGTTGCGCAGGTCAATAACGAGCTTTTTTACGCCGGTCGTATCGATATACGCAAGCGCATCACGCACCTCTTGCGCAGTCGAGCTTGCAAAATTCGTAATGCCGAGATAACCGACATCCCCTGCCAAAACGCCATAGCTTACGGTTGTGTTTTTCAACTCAGCACGCGTAAGCACAAACTCAAGCGTTTCTTCACCGCGAAGCACCGTAATCAGCACATTTGTGTCAACCTTGCCGCGCAGCTTATAAGTAACATAATCCAGGCTTCTGCCCTCCATATTCTCGCCGTCAACCGCGACAATCAGGTCGCCGCCCTGCACGCCGGCTTTTGCTGCCGGACTTTCCGGGATGGTGCCGGTGATGTGCACATACTGCGGACCCTTTTCCACGTACACACCGATGCCGCCCGTGATGCCCTCCAAGCTGTTTAACAGCTCGGCATACTCATCTGCAGTATAGAACTCCGAATAGTCGTCAAAGCTTGCAAAAAGTGCTTTAAAAAACGGGTCAAGCAAATCCGGATTTTCGTTAAGCAGGTTTGTCACTGTACGTCTGAAAATTTCTTCCGACTGCACGTCAAACTGGTACATATCCACAACAGTGTCAAGTACCAACGTGAAAAATGCTGCCTCACTCTTTGCTGTAATCTCTTTTAAATGGTTGTCCTCCTGTGCGGACACCGTCGCGGTCAAAACAAATGTTAAAACCAGCAAAACGGAAAATACCTTCTTTAGCTTGTGCATAAAATGACCGCCTTTCTAATTTCTAAATTACATTCTCTCCGGTACAGAGATGGAAAGCATACTCAACACGTTTGCAAGCACAATTCTGCACGAATCCACAAGCTTCAGTCTTGCTGCCATCAGGGCTTTGTTGTCCTGACGCACGTGACA
>JAFQPV010000325.1 GCA_017411585.1 Clostridia bacterium
CATCAAAGCCGAGACCGCCGGCAAAAATGCCGTCCTTTGCATCGCGCGGGCTGCGCACCATAATATCCTTTTCGCTCTTTTCCATACCGAGCGCGAGTGCCGGGAAGCAGTCGGTAATTAAGTTAATCCACAGAAGGTGCGCCGGCTTTAAAATGGTAAAGCCCATCAGGGTGGAGAAGAAAATCGACAGCACCTCGGCGAGGTTAGACGATAAGAGGAACTGAATTGCCTTACGGATATTGTCATAAATACGTCTGCCCTCTTCCACGGCAGAGACAATCGTTGCAAAGTTATCGTCTGCAAGCACCATATCGGCTACGTTCTTTGTAACGTCCGTACCGGTGATGCCCATGCCGACACCAATATCCGCGCTCTTAATGGACGGTGCATCGTTAACACCGTCGCCCGTCATTGCCGTGATTTTACCCTTCGCGCGCCATGCCTTGACAATGCGCACCTTGTGTTCCGGCTGTACGCGCGCATATACGCTGTACTGCGTAATCTTTTCCTGCAAATCTGCATCGCTGATCCCGTCTAACTGTGCACCGGTAATTGCAGCATCTGCCGTTTCAAGAATGCCGAGCTCCTTTGCAATTGCAACCGCCGTGTCAATATGGTCGCCGGTAATCATAACCGGGCGAATCCCTGCCGCACGGCACTTTTCAATCGCTGCAACCACCTCCGGACGCACCGGGTCAATCATGCCGGAAAGACCGATATAGCAAAGCTGCTGCTCCAGTGCTTCTGCATTTGTATCTGCCGGCATTGTATCATAAATGCGCATCGCGCCGCAAAGCACACGCAAGGCATCATCTGCAAACGCTTTGTTCTCTTTTAAAATCTGTGCGCGCATCTCATCTGTCAGCGCAACCATCTCACTGCCATTCCACAGCTGCACACAACGCTTTAAGACCTCGTCCGGCGCACCCTTGGTAAACTGTACAATCTTGTCATCCTCTGTCTGATGCAACGTAGACATCATCTTTCGCATCGAGTCAAACGGTGCCTCACCCACACGCGGGAATTTTGCCTTCAAGACGTTTTTGTCCATACCCATCTTTGTTGCATCGTTTACAAGCGCACATTCCGTCGGTTCACCGACTGCATCGTTGTTGTCGCCAACCTCAGCATCACTGCACAATGCCATCGCAAGCACGAGCTTTTCTTCATCTGCGCCGGCGTGCTTTACAACGGTCATCTTATTCTGTGTCAGCGTACCTGTTTTATCCGAGCAGATAATCTGCGTACAGCCTAGCGTTTCCACTGCCGTCAGCTTACGGATAACCGCATTGCGCTTTGACATATTGGTTACGCCGATGGAAAGCACAATGGTCACCACTGCCGCAAGACCTTCCGGAATTGCCGCAACCGCCAGGCTGACCGCAACCATAAAGGTATCCAAAAGTGCTTCACCGGTAAAATCCGGATAAAGGCGCACAATGTCTAATGCAAAAATAAACAGACAGATGCCGAGCACCAAAAAGCTTAAAACCTTACTGAGCTGACCAAGCTTTTTCTGCAGCGGTGTTTCCTCATCCTGCGCGCTGACAAGTGCTTCAGCGATTTTACCCATCTGCGTGTTCATACCGGTTGCGGTAATCACTGCCTTGCCTCTGCCATATACGATGGTGCTGCCCATATAAATCATGTTCTTTCTGTCGCCAAGCGGGACATCTGCGCCCTCTGTTTCAAGCACATCTGCCGTTTTGTTGACCGGAACGGATTCACCCGTAAGCGCCGCTTCCTCAGACTTCATACTCGCATTTTCAATAATACGCGCATCTGCCGGCACAGCGTCACCAGCTTCAAGCACGATGATATCGCCCGGTACAAGCGCCTCACTTTTGACCACACGCATCTGTCCGACGCGGATGACCTTCGAGGTTGCCGCCGCAATTTCTTGCAGCGCGGCAATCGCTTTTTCTGCCTTACTTTCCTGCAAAACACCGAGCACCGCATTAATCACAACAACAATTAAGATGATGACAACGTCTGCAAGCGACTCGCCCGAGTAAATCGAGGTAATACCGGACACAATTGCCGCCACAATTAAGATGATAATCATCGGGTCGGACAGCTCTTTTAAAAAGCGTTCCAGTAAGGTCACCTTTTTGCCCTCGCGCAGCTTGTTTGCGCCGTGCTTTTCCAGGCGCGCACTTGCTTCTGCATCCGTTAAACCGTCTGCAGTTACAGCCTGCGCTGCAAGCACAGCCTCTTTGCTTTCAAGATACTCCTTCATTCTTTCTTCCATCCTTTCTGATAAATAGTATTGGATTTCACAAGCAGGTTATGCATTGTCAAAGGAACTTTTGCACACTATAAACACAATGTCCCCAATCAACACAAAAAGTAGAAAATCAGATGCAAGACAAGGCGCAGAAACGGGCACAGTACTCGTGTACGGGTCCGTTTCTGTAACGCAGTATTGCGCTGATTTTACCTTTTTGCGCTTTGCGGCTACCGCTACAAATCGAAAAGAGAATAAAAAAAGACCTATCTGCCCCAAGCAGATAAGTCTTGTCATTTGATATAAAGCCAGAGAAAATCTCTTGCTGTTGACTTTATCGCACAAAAATTTGTGCTGACTACTCCCTTATTGATACGTATTTTAACGCAAATTCTTTAACTTGTCAAGTCTTATTTAGAAAAATTTCACATCTTTTTAATTTCTTTTTTATATACATCTACCATTGCCGCCAATTTGCGTATGCTTTGTGCAGCGGCGCGGTA
>JAFQPV010000006.1 GCA_017411585.1 Clostridia bacterium
AGCTTCTCGTATACTTCCTCTGCAACGCCTCTGATTTCGTCCGCCTGGTTATTGAGGCAGCATACATGCACCTGCCACGGTGCAACCGTAATCGGCCAAATCGGGCCGTAATCATCGTGGTTATCCTCGATAACGGAAGCCAACATTCTGCCGACACCGATACCGTAGCAGCCCATAATCGGGGTCTTTCTTTCGCCGTCTGCGTCGATGTATTCCATACCCATGGACTTGGAATACTTCGTGCCGAGCTGGAAGATGTTGCCGATTTCGATACCGCGCTTGAGGCTCGTGCGTTTGCCGCACTTCGGGCAGATTGCGCCTTCAAGCACCTTTGCTACATCGTAGTACTCTGCATTCGGCACATCGCGGTCCATGCTTACGCCGGTGATGTGGTGGTCTACTTCGTTTGCACCGCAAACCAAATCCTTCTCACCACGCAGGGACTCATCAATGATAACTCTGCATTCGCTGTTTAAGTTCACCGGACCGATAAATCCGAAGGTGATGTCTGTCTTATCGTACATTGTGTACGGATATACATTCGACTGTAAAATCTTCTTAAGCTTTGCTTCGTTGACTTCCATGTCACCGCGAACAAATACAACCACCGGAATATCGTCGTAGTCTGTAGAAAACACCGTTGCCTTGATGGTGTCAATTTCATCGATACCGAGGTATGCACAAAGAGATGCGATATCCTTTGTATCCGGTGTATGTACCTTCTTCATTTCGGCATCTTCTTTATTTCTGTTGTGCTCGTGGATGCACTTTGCAACCTCCATATTGGAGCTGTAGTCACAGCTGTCGCAGATAACGAGGCTGTCTTCACCAAACTCGTTAATGAGCATAAACTCGTGCGCAACTGCGCCGCCCATCATACCGGAATCGGAGAATACGGAGATAAAGTTTTTAAGACCTGCGCGCTTGTAGATGCGGTTATACGCCTCGTGGCAGCGCATATAGTACTTTTCCAAATCCGCCTGCGAGGTATGGAAGGAGTACGCATCCTTCATCGTAAACTCACGCACACGGATAAGACCGCCGCGGCTTCTCGGCTCGTCGCGGAATTTTGTCTGAATCTGATAGAGCATAAACGGATACTTTGTATACGAAAGTGCCTCGCGGCGTGCAAGGTGTACAACGGCTTCCTCGTGCGTCATACCTAAAAGCATATCCTGCCCCTGGCGGTCACGGAAGCGCAAAAGCTCGCTGCCTACGCTGTCCCATCTGCCGGATTCCTTCCAAAGCTCAGCCGGCATTACAACCGGCATCATAACCTCTTGGCCGTCGATGCGGTTCATTTCCTCGCGCATGATGTTTTCAATCTTGCTTGTTATCTTCTTTGCAGGCGGCAATAAAGAATAAATACCATTTGCAACCTGGCGCATATAGCCGCCGCGCAAAAGGTAAATGTGGCTGACCATTGTAGCGTCTGCCGGTTTTTCCTTAAATCTGTCGCCTACCAATTTACTCATTAACATAGTGTATAACTTCCTTTCAAACGGCATTTTGCCGATATCCATAATATTATAGCACTTTGCAAGTTGCGTGTCAACTAAAAAAGGATGCCCGTGGGCATCCTTTTCATCATTTATACAACTCCAAAAGCCAATCACAATTGACAAGCTTTTCTAAA
>JAFQPV010000326.1 GCA_017411585.1 Clostridia bacterium
ACGGTTCACAAGCACAGTGGTTTTACCGCTGCCTGCACCGGCTAAAATCAAAAGCGGCCCTTCCGTTGTCTGCACAGCGAGCTGCTGTGCGCTGTTTAAGTTACTCATTTTGTTATCTCCCCTTGATGATACGGTCAATAAAATAGAATATGTAGCCAATAATCAGCATCCCCGCTGCATAAATGCCGAGCGTTATATATGCATTTAACCCCATAAGCGTCGGATACAGATTTATGTAACCAACACGAGCAAGCAGCAGGATCAATGCAAAATACCCAACCGGTACGCACATCCAAATCAACGGCTCATAGGCGCGCATAGAACTACAGTAGTCAAAAAACAGCCAATCCATCAGCATCATTGCCGGTGCGACATAATATAAAATGATACCCACCGCATCCGGTCTGTAGTCACCGCGCACATAAAAGTGATATACTATAAACGCAAAGACAATGCATATAGTAAAAAAGCACTTGATTTTAGAGAATACAGAAGCACTCTTCGCGCTTGCCTTGCTTCTGAGAACATTGTAAATTAAAACTGCAGCAATACATAAAAAACACAGAAAATTGATTAAAATTTCATAGTAACGCAGTGCGTTGATAAACGATTTTAAATTCATACCCGAAAGCCGGATAAACGCCCATGCCTCCAGCGCTAAAAACAGAAGTCTGAACAATAGCGCAAACATCGACTTAATATCGCGAAACAGTGCGCCGGAAAAGAGCCTGTCCAAAAGATAAGCAAGCCCGGTTAAAATCAGCGTGTTTAAAATCAAATCCGCCAAAGAATTCTTATCTTTAAACAAACCGAGTAAATCCAAAACGTTTGGCAAATTCAAAAACTTATCCGCCAGTACATATAAAAGCCAACCGATAAATGCCGCAGCCAAAAGCCACAAAAGCATCTGCCAAAGCTTCAGCTTGCCGTTGTCATCAAAAAACACATGGTCCAAAAGCATCATCAGTGGTAACAGCACCCTTAAAATCCAACTGCCGCTATCCAACGCAAACAGCATAGACAAATTCGATGCCAAGGCAACGAGTGCAAGAAATGTACAAGCCGTTTTAAAAGCGTACAACCCCTGTCCCATACGATGTCGCATTGTAAAAATGAGCACAATTAAAATACAAATCATACATATGAAATCCGAAAGCACCGTAAAGTTTAAAAGCTTTACAGGTAATGCGCTCAACTGAAACGCGGCAGATTCTAAGATTGCCCATATCGAAAATAGTATAAATGCCAATCTGTAAATGACTGAAATGTTCTTTTTCAACAGATTCACTCTCCAAAAATCTCTTCTGCATAACGCACGGTTTCCATCGCATCCCGCGCATACTTGTCAGCTCCAATGGCATCAGCATACTCCTGCGTCAAAACCGCACCGCCGACAACCACCTTGCATGCAGGCATCGCCTGATTGAGCGCTTCAATCGTTTCCTGCATAGAAGGTACCGTTGTTGTCATTAAAGCGCTTAAGCCAACAAGCGGTGCATTATGCTTTTGCGCAAGTGCAACCACCATCTCCGGCGGCACATCGCGGCCGGCATCAATCACATCAAAGCCGTAGTTTTCCAAAAGCACCTTTACGATGTTTTTACCAATATCGTGAATGTCGCCCTTTACCGTTGCTAATACGATACTGCCTTTCTTCGTCTGCGTATCCCCCATGCTCTGCATTGCGTTCTTCACAGCATCAAATGCCGCTTTCGAGGCTTCTGCACTCATCAGAAGCTGCGGTAAAAACATCGTTTTATCTTCAAAGCCTTTGCCGACTATATCCAGCGCAGGAATAATATGTTTACTGATAATGTCCAGCGGCTTTTCCGACTTAAGTAAATCTGATGCGCAAACACTTGCGCGCTCCTTTAGCCCCTTTACAATAGCTTCTTGAAGTCCTGACGTTGTATCTGCAGCATTTTGCCCTACCGCTTGTGCAGTATCTGCACTAAACGTATGCTTCGATGCAAAATCGATGTAGCCTGCGCAGTTTTCATCCATACCGGACAGCGTTAAAAAGCTGTGGTATGTTTTCATCATTTCAACAGAGCCCGGATTTAAAATTGCAGCATTCAGCCCTGCGCTTAACGCCATCGCATAAAAGGTAGAATTAATAAGCTCTCTCTGCGGCAAACCAAAGGAAATATTCGACACACCCAAGCTTGTTTTGCAGCCAAGACGCTCGGAAATCAGCTTCAGTGCACCAAGTGTGACCAGAGCCGAATCCGTGTCAGCACTCACAGTCATTGCAAGCGGGTCAAAAATCAAATCCTTGCCGTCAATACCGTATGACTTTGCGCAGTTATAAATCTTTTCTGCAATTTTATATCTGCCCTCTGCCGTATTCGGAATGCCGTCTTCGTCCAGTGTCAGCGCAATCACAACGCCGCCGTATTTCTTCACAAGCGGGAAAATCATGTCCATACTTTCCTGCTTACCGTTCACGGAATTTACAAGTGCTTTACCGTTGTATATGCGCAGTGCGCGCTCCATAGTCAGCGCATCCGATGTATCAATCTGCAGCGGTAAGCTGATAATTGCCTGCAATTCCTTTACCGCTTCGCACATAACTGCACATTCATCGATTTCCGGCAAGCCAACATTTACATCCAAAATATGTGCGCCGTTTTCCTGCTGCTTTAAGCCTTCACCGAGAATGTAGTCTATATCATTATTACGCAGCGCCTCTTTAAACGCCTTTTTACCTGTCGGGTTGATACGCTCACCTATGATGACAGGCTTTTTATCAATCATAACTGCACTTTTATAAGATGATACAAGTGTATCCTTTTTCTTTGTAATTTCAACCAGCTTAATCGTCTTTGTCGCAGCCACAGCAGCCTCAATATGTGCAGGTGTCGTGCCACAGCATCCGCCAACCACACGCGCACCTATGCGAACAATTTCAGCAATCGCTTCTGCAAACTGCACAGCATCAATATCATATACAGTCTTACCGTCTGCAACGACCGGCAGACCTGCATTCGGATTTACAATCACAGGCACTGATGCAAACTTGCAAAGCTCGCGCACAACCGGCAGCATCTGTACCGGACCCAAGCTGCAGTTTACGCCGAGCGCATCCACGCCGAGTCCTTCAAGCATTGCAACCATAGCAGCCGGCTCAGCCCCGGTCATCAGCTGCATATTTTCATCATATACATTTGTGACAAACACCGGCAAATCCGAATTCTCCTTTGCCGCTAAAACTGCCGCTTTGGTTTCGTAGCAGTCATTCATTGTTTCGATCAAAATCAAATCCGCACCGCAAGCTGTACCAATGCGCACAACCTCAGCAAATACAGAGACAGCATCCTCAAAATCCAGCTCCCCGAACGGCTTTAATAATTTGCCGCATGGTCCGATATCTAAAGCGACAAACTTATTTTCGTATGCAGATGCAGCCTTTTTTGCATTTTGGATTGCAGCGCAAATCAGCTTTTCAACGCTGTATTCGCCCTCTGTATCAAATTTTAAGCGATTTACACCAAAGGTGTTGGTCGTCAAAATATCACAGCCTGCATCTAAATAAGCCTTGTGTATATCATAAATCACATCCGGATGCGTAATATTCCAAAGCTCCGGCAGCTCGCCCGGCATAATACCGCGCGCCTGCAGCTGTGTTCCCATCGCACCGTCAAAAAATAATATTTTATTTTGCATTGCCTCTAAAACATTCATTATAAGTCACTTCCCTTGCGAAAAACGCATTCGGTATTTGAGCACGCACTGCATTTTTCAGCAGTGTGCATTTTTATATCGCTGATGCCGACAAAAGCCGTCACAGACTTACTTGGCATCATCATGCATCCGTCCGTCAGTGTAAGACCGATTTGTCTTGTGCAATCCAGTGCGGCAACAATCTGTTTTTGTACCTCCAATGATAAATCATCATAGCCTGCACTAAACCGCGGAATCGTATGTCGCTTCTGTTTTTCTGCTTCTTTTTCAAAAACCTCTGCACACAGCAAGTCGCAATAGCTTTCAACCGCCGCCGCACCTGCCGCCTGCACTGCAAGCGCGAAGCTTGGCGAACTGTGCTTGTATTGGAAAATCAGTCTATCTATTTCCAAACCTACCGTTGCAGCGAAAATATAAACACTTTTACAGCATTTTAAATGTCGATATAGTCCTGCTGACTGTATTTGCATAAAGCCGAAATCCACAACATTCTCTTGCGGAAAAGCGATCTCACAATGCATATAACACGCTTTGCAAGAAGCTGCGGCTTGTACCGCTTCAATCGCACGCGCTGCAAGCGAAGCTATCTCCTCGGTTGCTTGCGTACCGCAACCCATATAGCGCAAAGTCTCGCCCATATCGATATTCAGTTGTGCAGAATGTGCATATGTGCACACGGGAGAAATATGCATACAAATTCTCCTACTTAATTATTTCAGAAATATTCGCCTGAATTTTCGCAGCCACCTGTGGTTTGTTCATCGAGTAAACGTGTACCGCATTGATGCCGTTTGCGAATAAGTCAATAATTTGATCCGTTGCGTATGCAATACCTGCCTGCATCATCGCTTCCGGATTTGTGCCGAACTTGTCCACGATCGATTTAAAACGCTGCGGCATAAATGAACCGGAAAGTTTAATCGCTCTTTCGACCTGATTTGCGTTCGTAATCGGCATAATACCGGCTAAAATCGGCACTGTAATACCGGCTTCGCGGATTTTATATAAAAAGTTATACAGCAGATTATTGTCAAAAAACATCTGTGTTGTTAAAAAGGAGCAGCCGGCATCGACCTTTTCTTTCAGGTATTTAATGTCTTCAGCCTGATTTTTACTTTCCGGATGAATTTCCGGATAACAAGCGCCGCCAATGCAAAAATCCGTACCGCTTTCCTTAATGTCGCGAATCAAATCCACCGCGTGACGGTAATCCCATTTGCTTCTGTCGCTGTTTTCAAGCTCCGGTGTTAAATCACCGCGCAGTGCCATAATGTTTTCAATGCCGGCAGCTTTAATCTCTTCAATGCGTTCATGTACCGTTTCCTTCGTCGAGGATACGCACGTTAAATGCGCCAATGTCGGCACGCCGTAGTTTTGTTTTATATTCTTAGCAATTTCCAGCGTATAGCGACTTGTGCCGCCACCTGCTCCATATGTAACACTCATAAAGGACGGGCGCAGTTTTGCAATCTCTTCCGTCGCCGAGCGCACACTATCAAAAGAAGAGTCCGTTTTCGGCGGAAACACTTCAAATGATAATGATGGTCTATCTTGTTTAAAAAGCTCAGAAATCTTCATAATTTCACCTTCGTATATTTATTTGAAAATGCGTTCAAGGAAACCTTATAATTTAATTAAGTTCGTACCATGTTACATCTGTCTTTTGCTGTTGGTTTTGTATTGCTTCCAAACACTCCGTTCTCGTCACGCTTGCTCCGTTTACGTAGTAACCGTCATCCTCATCATACGTTATAATTGGAACGGAAATTATTCCCGATTCGTTGAAATGAAGCCTATGTGTGCCACTTCGCGTAGCGCTACTACTCCAAGACATAGTACCGTCGGTTTTAAGATGTGTTCTTGCTCGATACGCACAGTAATAAGCAATCCAGTTCTCGTTTTGTAAACTCAGTATTGCAGTATCTCCCCCCACATCAAATTCGATCAACAATTCTTTTATATCATCCCCATCCAAATCAACAGTTGCATATCTGTACGGTTTTCCGATATAACGCTTATTAACCTCGGGCAAAGCACTTATAGAAACGGTTGACTTTGAATCAAAATCCATAAATTGTTTTTGATCATTTATAAGATTTTCAAGGTCTTGTTCTGCTTTTTGAGTATATTCTTCTTTCATAATTTCCGCAATGGTACCATCAATACTTTCCGTGTTTTTACCACTATATGTATAAACAATCCGGGTATCATCCAACACCCAAATCAAACTTCTTCTGAAATCATCATCTGATGTAAAAACACATTCAGTCATATGGGTTGACGCATCCTCTTTTTCACCCCATGCAATTTCTTTATAAGAAATATTAACTTTATATTTATTGCCATTTTGCAGTTCCACGGACTCAATTTGTCCGTCATCAACAAATACATGACCTCGGTGAATATACTCACTGAATTTATCTTCATTAAACTCTATTGTGTCCCATGTGCCATCGGGATATTTGCCTACCCAAACGCCCTGCACTTTCTCAAGAAAAGATTTCATGATTGTTGTTTGTTCGTCAACGTTCTTAGAATTTTCCATAATCTCGTTTTCAGAAGCACTGGTTGATTCTATATATTGCTTA
>JAFQPV010000327.1 GCA_017411585.1 Clostridia bacterium
AATTTATGTACGAACAAGGCAATCGCCTTGTTCGCGCCGTTAGGCTCTTTTTTCGAAGGATTCGCAGTCTGTGCACTGGCACATGGTCGGATTTGCTTCGTGCGTACCGACCTGAATGCTGGAAAGAGTACAGTAGTTTTCAGAGTTGCAGTGATGCTTACACTGTGTTACGCTGCAGCCAATGCTCATGTTTGCTTTGTCGTTCATATTTGTATCCTCCTTTGGTGTATGCGTAAAAACACGGGAAAAATCTTTTCCGATGCCTTTACTGCGTTTAGTTTGTCCGTGTTTTTCTGTTTTATACTTTCATTTTAACAAAAAGAAATCGATTTACATATATTAATACTGTGGAGGTGAAGGCGATGGATTTAAGAAAAAATAAAATCACACTTGGTGAGCTGATGGACAACACACAGGCGGCTGAAATCTTAAAAAAAGAATTTCCGGAATGGGCAGACAGTCCGCTGATAAAAATGGCAGCCGGTATGACAATTTCAAAAGTGCTTAAGGTTGCCGGAAAACACGTACCGAAGGAAAAACTTGCAGAAGTTATTACAAAATTGGAACAGTTATAATGTTTATATCGGTTTTCTGTTTTTGGAAAACCGATATTTGTTTATTTGAGGCACAGAAAGGTTTGACATTTTGTCGGTTTTGTGTTATTATATTTAGCAATTCTTTTTTAATTGATATACATCGTGTGAAAGCAGGTAAGGCTATGTTTATTTCGGAATGCTTAAATGTAAACAGTGAAAACCATTTGACCATCGGCGGCGTGGATACCGTTTCGATTGCAAAACAATACGGAACACCGCTGTATGTGATGGATGAAGGCGAAATTCGCAAGAATTGTCGCACTTACAAAAATGCTATTGACGCTTATTATGGTGGCAAGGGCTTGATTTTGTATGCATCCAAGGCGTTTTCCTGTAAAGAGATTTACCGCATTGCAGCTGAGGAAGGGCTCGGTGTGGATGTGGTTTCCGGCGGTGAGATGTATACGGCATACAAAGCCGGTTTTCCGATGGACAAGGTGTATTTTCACGGAAACAACAAAACCGAGGCAGAGCTTCGTATGGCATTAGAATACGGCGTTGGCTGTATTGTGGCGGATAATTTAGACGAAATTGAAACGCTCGATGCGCTTTGTGCGCAGATGGGCAAGACGGTATCCGTTATTGTGCGCATTAAGCCGGGCATTGATGCACATACGCATGATTTTATCCGCACCGGTCAGATTGACTCGAAGTTCGGTGTTGCGCTTGAAAATGGCGAAGCGATGGACTTTTTTGAAAAAGCGCTTTTGAAAAAGAACATCAAAATGGTTGGTATTCACTGCCATATCGGTTCGCAGATTTTTGATTTGGCACCGTTTGAAGAAGCGGGCAGCGTGATGCTTAATTTTATGGCAGACGTGCGTGACCGTTTCGGTCTTGAAATGACAAAATTAAATCTTGGTGGCGGTTTTGGTATAAAATATGTAGAAGGTGACACACCGATTGCGTATGATGCATATATTTGCGCAGTTTCTGAAGTGATTAAAAAAACAGCAGCTGAAAGAAATATGCCGATGCCGGAGATTCTGATGGAGCCGGGGCGTTCAATTGTTGCGCCGGCTGGCATCACACTGTATACTGTTGGTAATGTGAAGGAAATCAAAGACGTGCGTACCTATGTGTCAATTGACGGCGGTATGGGCGACAATCCGCGTTATATTTTATACAATGCAGATTACACAGCGCTTGTTGCAAGCAAGGCAGGGGACAAGCCGAGTATGAAAATTACGCTTGCGGGTAAGTGCTGCGAATCGGGCGATTTGATTGGCGAAGGGATGGACATTCAGCCGGTAGAAAAGGGCGATATTGTCGCTGTGCTTGCAACCGGTGCATACAACTACTCGATGGCAAGTAACTACAATCGTATTCCGCGTCCTGCAGTTGTTATGGTGCGCGATGGTGAAACACGCGTTGTTGTAAAAGCGGAAACGTATGATGATATTTTAAAAAACGATATGTAATACAGGGAGAGTTGGGCAAATTTTGTCCAACTCTCTAAGTATAAGGTGACTTTTATGGTAACCATTGGTGATTTTAAAATTGAAAATCCGGTTTTTCTTGCGCCGATGGCAGGTGTGACGGATTCCGCGTTTCGCAGAATTTGTAAAAGCTTCGGTTGCGGATTGGTTTATACAGAAATGATCAGCGCAAAAGCGCTTGCGTTTCACGATAAGAAGACAGCGTCTATGCTTGCGGTTCATCCGGAGGAAAAACCGTTTGCTGTGCAGATTTTCGGCTCTGACCCGGACATAATGGGCAGTATTGCGCGGGATGCTCTGGCGACCGGTGCTTCGATATTGGACATTAATATGGGCTGTCCGGCACCGAAAATTGCCGGAAATGGAGACGGCTGTGCAGTAATGCGCACGCCAAAGCTTGCCTATGATATCGTGCGCGAGGTTGTGAAATATGCTACTGTGCCGGTTACGGTGAAAATCCGAAAGGGTTGGGACGATACAAACGCAAATGCGCTTGAGGTGGCAAAATATGCTGAGGATGCCGGTGCATCTGCGGTTTGTGTACATCCGAGAACACGCGAACAGTTTTATATGGGCAAGGCAGATTGGGAAGTAATCGCAGACGTGAAGTCTGCACTTTCGATTCCGGTCATCGGAAATGGTGATATTTTCACACCGGAGGATGCGCTTAAAATGCGTGAGCAAACCGGCTGTGATGCGGTAATGATTGGGCGCGGTGCGCAGGGAAATCCGTTTTTGTTTCAACAGATTAATGAGCTTGTGCAAACCGGTAGTGTAACCTATCAACCGACACGCGCAGATAAGATTGAAACGATTATAAAACAATTAGAATACAGCATCGAGGATAAGGGTGAATATATTGCAGTGCGCGAGATGCGAAAGCACGCTGCGTGGTATCTAAAAGGGGAGAAAAATTCCGCGCAGGTTCGCGCTGCTGTCAATACGGCGGCAAGTAAAGAAGCGTTATTAAAGCTTTTGCACAGTCTTGTTTAAAAAAGCCTTGCAAATTAAGGCGAAATGTGATATAATTTATAAACTTACAAATAGACATGGGAGGGGTAATTCGTGAACATTATTGAAGGACTTACATTTGACGACGTGCTTTTGGTGCCGCAGAAATCTGAGGTTACACCAAATATGATTGAGCTTAAGACGCAGCTGACTAAGAAGATTACATTAAACATTCCGCTCATGAGTGCGGCAATGGATACTGTAACAGAAGCGCCGATGGCAATTGCAATGGCACGTGAAGGCGGTATCGGTATTATCCACAAAAACATGAGCATTGAGCAGCAGAGACTGGAAGTTGAGAAGGTAAAACGCAGTGAAAACGGCGTTATTGTTGATCCGTTCTTCCTCTCGCCAAAGCATACCTTAAAGGATGCGGACGAGCTGATGGGTCGCTATAAGATTTCCGGTGTGCCGATTACAGATGAACAGGGTAAATTACTCGGTATTATCACAAACCGCGACCTTCGTTTTGAAACGGATTTTTCCCGTATTATAGATGAGGTTATGACTAAGGATAACCTGATTACTGCGCCGGAAGGTACAACACTTGATGAAGCGCAGGAGGTTTTGCGTTCCAATAAGATTGAGAAGCTGCCGATTGTTGACAAAGACGGTATGCTCAAGGGTCTTATTACAATTAAGGATATTGAAAAAGCAGTGAAGTATCCGAACGCTGCAAAGGATGACAAGGGCAGACTTTTGGCAGGCGCTGCAATCGGCGTAACGGAAGATGTGCTCGACCGTGTAGCTGCACTTGTAGATGCAAACGTTGACGTTGTTGTTTTAGACTCTGCACATGGTCATTCCAGAAACATTTTGGAAACCTTGAAGAAGGTAAAGGCTGCATATCCGGATTTGCAGGTGATTGCAGGTAATGTGGCAACACCGAAAGCAACTGAGGATTTAATTAAAGCCGGTGCAGATGCCGTTAAGGTTGGTATCGGTCCTGGTTCTATTTGTACGACACGTGTGGTTGCCGGTATCGGAGTACCGCAGGTTACTGCAATTTATGAATGTGCAAAGGTAGCAAAGAAATATGGTATTCCGATTATCGCAGACGGCGGTGTAAAATACTCCGGCGATTTGACAAAGGCAGTTGCAGCCGGCGGCGATGTCATTATGATTGGTAGCTTGTTTGCAGGCTGTGAGGAAAGCCCGGGCGAATTCGAGCTTTACCAGGGCCGTCGTTTTAAGGTATACCGTGGCATGGGCTCTATCGGTGCGATGAACCAAAGACACGGTAGTGGCGACCGTTACTTCCAGCAGGATGCAAGAAAGCTTGTGCCGGAAGGTGTTGAAGGTCGTGTAGAATACAAGGGCGTTTTGGCAGACACTATCTTCCAGCTCCTCGGCGGTTTAAGATCCGGTATGGGCTATTGCGGAACAAAAACGATTGCCGACCTTAAGGAAAACGGCAAGTTTATCCGTATTACAGGTGCAGGTCTGAAGGAAAGCCATCCGCACGATATTCATATTACTAAAGAAGCGCCGAACTACTCTTCCAAAGATTGATTAAGCGATTCAAAAGCATTGCAAATTTGCAATGCTTTTGTTGATTTTTGAAAGTTTATGTGTTAGAATACGTTTGCAAGTGTGTTGAAGACGTTATGTTAATGGAGGTCTTAATATGATTAACACAAAAATCGAGAGAATCCGCGACCCTTTTTTGATCGAAGATAATGGCGTTTATTATATCTACGGCACAGGTGTTGTTAAGAGCTGGGAGGACACCGGTTGGATTTGTTATAAAAATACAAGCGGCAAGCTTGATGGTCCGTGGACACAGCTCGAGGCACCGCTGTATATCAAGCCGGAAGGTGCCGAAACAAATTTTTGGGCACCGGAGGTACATAAATATAACGGTAAGTTTTATATGATTGCAACATATTATTCCTCCGTTACAAAGCATAGAGGTTGCTCGATTTTGATGGCAGATTCGCCTGAAGGTCCGTTTGTTGAGATAACGAACGGATATGTAACTCCGAAGGATTGGGATGCAATTGACGGCACATTGTATGTAGATGAAGATGGTCAGCCGTGGTTGGTGTTTGTGCACGAGTGGACTTGTACAGATGACGGCATCGGCAGAATGTCGGTGGCAAAGCTTTCGGAGGATTTAACGCACTTTGTATCTGAACCGGTAGATTTGTTCCGCGCAGATGCGCCGTCCTGGTCAAATCACAGAGTGACGGACGGCTGTTTTATGTATAAAACGAAGGACAATCAGCTTTTGATGATTTGGTCTAATATTGCGGATGCCGGCGGCTACTGTGTAGGTATTGCGCGCAGCAAAAACGGAAAGGTTGACGGAGAATGGATACAGGAAGATGCGCTTTTGTATTCTAAAGATATCAGTGGAAAGCACGATGGCGGCCACGGTATGATTTTTGAAGATAAGAACGGAAAGAAGTATTTGGTAATTCATGCGCCGAACAGACCGTGCGATGAATGCGAAGAGACGGCAATATTTGTTCCGGTTTATGAGGAAAACGGCACATTGAAGTGTGCACTGTAATTTCAAAAGCATTGCGAAACTGCAATGCTTTTGTTGCATTTTGATGCGATTTGTGTTAAAATATTATTCTGTTTAAGGAGGTGCTTGTGTTGAAGCGGTTTGTTCGAATTGTTTCTATATGTTTGCTGCTTGTGTTTTTGAGCAGTCAGCTTTGCTTTGCACAGGCAGCTGTAGGTGTTTCTGTGTACCTGGATGGCACAAACATTGCGCAAGGCTTTATTGAAAACGGACGCACACTTGTTCCAATTCGAGTCTTGTCGGAAGGTATGGGTTATGCAGTGTCTTGGGACGGAGAAGCACAAATGGTTACGGTTGAAAAAGAGAATGTGAAGAATAAATTGTTAATCGGTAGTATGCAGGCAACGACTATAGAAGACGGTATAGAGAAGGAAGTATTGTTGGACACTGCGCCTTGTATTATGGATTCTCGCACCTATGTACCGCTTCGTTATATTGCGGAAAGCCTTGGCAGCAACGTGTTTTGGCAAGGTAAAGACGATGGCGGCGGTAATGCAATTGTATGCACGCCGATTGAAATTTTGCTTGAGGGTGTGTCGTTTTCTACAAAAACGCTTACAAAGACAGGCACGTTGGAGCAATTTGGCGCACCGTATGATACAATTGCAGGTGCAGATGGCGTGGAGCGATTGATTTATATGCGCCCGGAAACAAAAACGATGCTTGTTTTCGGCTTTTGTGAAGATAAGCTTTTTGAGTTTTTTACGAATGATACCGACGTCAAAATTGCCGGTGTAAATGTCTTACAGAAGAATAGTGCGGTTGAACCTGCACAAACAACAAATGTGTTTTATGACTCGCTTCAAGACAATTTGCCTGTTGGGCTCTATATAAATATGGCTGGAAAGTATTATTCGCCGTACCAAAGCATGACGAATAAAGATGCTGTGATGCAACAGGAGGGCAAGCTTGCGTTTTATTTGACGAATGCGCTTCGCAGGAAAGCAGGTGTGCAGGATTTGGTGTTTAGTGAGGCCCTTGCCGATGTGGACAAGGCACATGTAGCATCCATGGCAGAAAACGGCTTTTTTGCACATGAAGGTCTGGATGGCAGTAGCATTAAAGAGCGCATTTCGACAGCGCCGACTTTTGCTAAGTACAAGCGCGCCGGAGAGATTTTGGCGAAAATGCCAAACGCGTACTATGCTTGCTACGGCTGGTTGAATTCTAAGTCGCACCGCGAGAATATGTTAAGCGATGCATATGTGTATACAGGTATTTGCGTAGACGGCAATTTAAATGAAAACCTGTATTATGCGCAGGTGCTTGTAAAATTATAATATAAGGGGAATAAAGAATGTCTGTTTTTTATCCAAAATTATATATAGACGGTTTTGGCGATTTAGATATTCCTGCGCTGAAAGCGCGCGGGATTGACGGCATGGTTTTAGACATTGACAATACGCTTGTGCCGTACCATGTGCCAACGCCTACACCTGAGGTTATTGCCTTTGTAGAGGAATTGAAGCAAAATGGCATTTCGGCAGTGATTGCATCGAACAATACAGGGGAGCGCGTAGAGCTTTTTGCAAAAGCGCTTGGCGTATTTGCAATTCATAAGGCGGGAAAGCCTTTGCCCGGCGGACTTTTGAAGTGTGCCAAAACAATGGGTGTGCACAGAAAGCATACAGCGGTAATCGGTGACCAAATTTTTACGGATGTACTCGGCGCAAATTTATGCGGCATGTATTCCATTTTAGTAAAACCGCTGCCGAGTGCAGAAAACAACTTTTTTAAGGTAAAACGCTATTTTGAGCGTATTATATTAAAGCAAATGAAGAAAAGAGATGAAAAGCATGCAGCCGATTGACGGACATACAAAACTTCTTGGCCTATTTGGTGACCCGGTGGAGCATTCGTTTTCACCGCAACTGCACAATTATATTTCAGAGGTTTACGGCTTGAACTATGCATACGGTGCACTACACGTAAAGCCTAAAAATTTAGAGGCTGCTGTGCGTGGTATTGTTGCACTGGGTTATGCCGGTGTAAACGTTACAGCACCGCATAAGATTGCAGTAATGCAGTATTTGGACTGCATATCCGAGGATGCAAAGAAATACGGCTCGGTAAACACAATTAAAAATGTAGATGGTAAGCTGTATGGCTACAGTACGGATGCAGACGGCTTTTATCTTTCGCTTTTAGAGGGCGGCGCAGAGGTTATCGGCAAGGATGTTTTAATCTTTGGCGCGGGCGGCGCGACAAGACCGGTTTGTGTAAAATTTGCAATGCTTGGCGCAAAAAGCATTACGATTATCAACCGCACACAGGAAAAAGCAGATGCACTTGCGGCATTTGTAAAAGATGCGTGTGCTTATGAGGTGCTCACAAAGCGCGAGCATTCAAGATATGATTTGGTGATTAATACGACAACGGTCGGCATGTCGCCGAATGTGGATGCCTGCCCGATAAATGATTTTTCTTTTGTGGATGCAAATACTGCGGCAGCGGATATGATTTACAATCCTGCAGAGACTGTGTTTTTACGGAAAATGAAAGAAAATGGCGCAAAGGTATGCATAAACGGTTTGGGTATGTTAATATTTCAGGGTATTGTTGCATATGAAATATTTACGGATACGAAAATTGACCGTTCCATCTATAAGGACATTAAAAGAGAGGTATTCGGTTTATGAAAAATCTGGTGTTGACCGGTTTTATGGGAACCGGGAAATCAACCGTAGGAAAAATTTTGGCAAAAAAGCTTGGATATCGTTTTGTTGACTGTGATGCCCAAATTGAAAAGGAAGAAGGCAAAACAATTAATGAAATCTTTGCGTTATATGGCGAAAACGGTTTCCGGGATATAGAGAGCCGCGTAATTGCATCGCTTTCCCAAAAAAGCAATTCTGTAATTGCAACCGGCGGTGGCGCGGTTTTACGAAAAGAAAACATTGATAATCTGCGAAAAAACGGTGTGGTTGTGCTTTTGAATGCAGATATTGAGACGATAGTACAAAGGCTTGCCGACAAAACGGACAGACCGCTTGCGAAAGGCAAGTCGGCAGAAGAGCTTGCTGAAAAATTTAAGTCGCGTGAAAGCTTTTATGCAAACAATGATTTTGCATTTGATGTTGGTGACTTAAGCCCGATGAATATTGCGGATAAAATTATTGACCTTTATAAAAAATTATAAAAGGGGAGAAACGAAGGATGAAAATATTAATTATTAATGGACCAAATCTGAATATGCTCGGTGTGCGCGAACCGGAAATATACGGAAAAGATACGCTGGAGAGCATTAATGCTTATGTGCAGGAAAAGGTGAAGGATGCAGGTGTAGAGCTTGCGTTTTACCAGAGCAATTGTGAAGGCGAAATTATCGACCAAATTCATGCAGCGCATACGGCATTTGACGGCATTGTAATTAACCCGGGTGCATATACGCATTACAGCTATGCGATTGCAGATGCGCTTTCAAGCATAAAAACACCGGCAGTTGAGGTGCATTTATCCAACATCCACAAGCGCGAAGGTTTTCGTCATAACTCCGTAACAGCTGCATCGTGTATCGGTCAGGTGTGCGGTTTTGGCAAGTATGGTTATGTGATGGCGATTATGGCACTTTTGGAGGCGGAAAAATGAATAATCGCATACTAAAGCTGACTGAAAATTTAAAGCCGGATGCGGCTTATTACATCTCGGATGAAAAATGTGTGCGCTATTACAGTGGTTTTTCCGGCGAGGGAAGCTTGCTTGTTACGGCTGAAAAG